>JAUIGA010000095.1 GCA_030430125.1 Chloroflexia bacterium
GCCGATAGTCGGTCGTCGGGACACCGGCTCGATAAGACCCCGCGCGTGCAATGTCGCGATGACACCCGAACAATCCACGCCGCGCACAGCTTCAATCTCGCTTCGGGTCACCGGTTGCCGATAGGCCACGATCGCCACGGTCTCCATCGCAGCAGAGGAGATCCTCGCTTCCCGATCCAGACCGAGGAATCGGCGGACATACCGTGCGATCCCCGGAGCGGTGCCGAGCGACACGCGATCCCCATGACGCTGGACGACGATCCCTCGTTCGCCTCCAGTTGCCTGCAGATGTGCCAACCCTCGCTCGACCTCGCCGGGTTCGAGCTCGGCGCCGGCGGCAAGCTCGGTGACGGTTGGGGGCTCTGTCGCGACGAAGAGCATAGCTTCGACGATAGCCCCGATCTGCTGCTCGGAGAGGCGATGGCCCGGTTCCGCGCCCGGGATGACGAGTTGGGAAATATCGATGACCACATCGTCGCTTACCGGTCCGTGGCCGTTACTCGACATCGATTCGCTCATGTATGTCTCCCGCGGCGTTCGCGCTGCCGGTGCGCTCCAGCCTGATGTCGTCGAAGAGATTGGATTGGGATGCGGCGACGACGTTTCTGCGTACTAGCACGAGCGTGCCGAGGAAGGCAGTTGCCACTTCCGTGCGCGAAACGTACGACGCCACCACATCAGAGAAGTGTACCGACCGTCGCACCCTGGTCAGGTCCAGGATGCGGTCAACCGTGTCTCGCAGGCTCACGATTCTGCGCGCCGGGATAACTCGCGCGGGTTTGGGCACGATGGTGAGCCGGCGGCGCAGCGCGCTGACGAGCGAGGATGCGGGGTAGTGCGCGAGACGCTCGCTGGAGCGACGCAGCTCCGGATCGACCGGTATCGTGTCCGGTCGACCCCACGACCGCAGGTCCATCTCGACCCGCTTGCCGAGAAATGCGCTGGCATCCTTCGCTCGACGGTATTCGAGAAGCTGCTGGGTGAGATCCGATGGCTCGTCATCATCCGTCGGCGTCGCCGGCCTGGGCAGCAGTGACCGGCTCTTCAGGACTGCGAGTCGCGTGCCGACCGCTGCGAACGACGCGATGACTGACGGTGGAGCTTCGGACAGCCCGTCGACAAACGCGAGAAATTGCGACGTTACCGCCACCAGCGACACGTCGGTGATCTCGAGATGGTTGCGCTCGATCAGCCGAAGGAGGACATCGAGCGGACCTTCATACCCAGGCAAGCGCAGCTGATAGTTGACCAGGTGTGTCTGCGGTTGTTCGGCGAAGGTGCTCATGGAAGTTCCATCCTGGGATCCGATATCAATGCCTGCGATCGGCGGCCCGAAGCAGGATCAGCGACGGCTCCGGCAGTGCGTGTTCGTGATGCCGAACCAACCACACCACCCGCGAAGGCATGCCGTGTCGCTCCAGGAGCCGCGCGCCAGCTTCGGCATGATACTCCAGCAAGTGTAGACCCCGCAGACCCGGAAGCGAACGGGTGCTCGCGCTGATAATCCCGTAGATCCGCGGCGCGATCGGGCGAACGAGCACATGAATGACCCGGTCGAACATCGTCACTCGTCCGGCCTTGCCGATGTCGTGCAGCAGCCCCGCCGAGACAAGCGCACCGTCGGCGCCGGAATCCTCCAGGTCGACGGCCACTGCCAGCAGGTGATGCTGATCGTACGGTGACAGGCGCATCCACTGCGCGACGACAGGATCGGGCAGGCCGTCTCGGAATCGATCTGGAAGTTCCGTCGGCCTGCGCCGGCTCCGCAAGGCGTCAAGTCCCTGGCGAATGCGTGCACGCGGCGCGAGGATCGACCCGAGACCGGGTTGATCAGATGAGACCACGATAGAGCAGGTTGGTCAGGGTGTCCCGGAGCGGGTAAGCGATACTCTCGAAGATGGATCCGCCGAGTCTGCCACCGAGAAACACCAGCAGGATCAGGATTGGGAAACCGTATCGCGCCAGCGGGGCAAGGATCGGCGTCCAGAAGTCCGGCAGGATACCGTTGAGGATGTTGAATCCGTCCAACGGCGGAATCGGGATCAGGTTGAACGATGCCAGCAGGGCATTGATGAGAACAAACCAGTTGAGGAACTCACCGAGCTGACCGAGATCGATACCATTTCTCACCGCGTACTGAATGGGAATCACGGCAATCGCGGCCTGTGCGATGTTGGACAGCGGACCAGCGGCCGCGACAATCGCCATCCCCTGCCCGCGGCGTTCTCGCGGAAGTTTCGTCATGCGCCAGGGCACGACCGGAACTGGTTTGCCCCACCCGATGAAGGGGAAGCCGACCGCGATCATGACCATGCCAAAGAACCCGAATGGCTCGAAGTGAGACACCGGGTTCAGCGTGACGCGGCCCTGGTCGCGCGCGGTGGTGTCGCCCAGTTTCAGGGCGACCCACGCGTGCATGAACTCGTGAATTGATGTCGCGATGATGAATGCGACGAGGATGGCGAGGATGTCATCCAGCGGCCGAAGGTCGAACATTACCCGGCAGTAGTTGCCATGGCCTCAGTCTTCTGGTCCTCCGGGATCGACCCTGGATAGAGGTGGCATGCCACGAAGTGCCCGTTCCCCTGATCGGAGAACACCGGATCGATCTTCGGGCAGACGTCCGGCATCATGTACGGGCATCGGGTGTGGAAATGACATCCGGACGGCGGGTTGATCGGCGACGGCACGTCACCGGTCAGGATGATCCGCTCGCGACGACGCTCGATGACCGGGTCCGGAATCGGCACCGCCGAGAGGAGCGCCTTTGTGTACGGGTGCAGCGGGTCGTCGTAGAGGGCATTGCGGTCCGCCAGCTCGACAATTTTGCCGAGGTACATCACGGCCACGCGGTCCGAGATGTGGCGAACGACCGAGAGGTCGTGGGCGATGAAGAGGTAGGTCAGGCCGAACTGGTCCTGAAGATCCTCCATCAGGTTAACGATCTGCGCCTGAATGGAGACGTCCAGCGCCGAGACCGGCTCGTCGGCAACGATGAAGTCCGGATTGGCCGCGAGCGCGCGGGCGATACCGATTCTCTGTCGCTGGCCACCGGAGAACTCGTGCGGGTAGCGGTTGGCGAAGTAGGGGTTGAGACCGACCGTCTGCAGGAGCTCCTGCACGCGCTCGGTGCGTTCCTTCTTCGGCACCAGCTTGTGAATCTGCATCGGCTCGGACACGATGTTGCCGACCGTCATGCGCGGATTCAGCGACGCATACGGGTCCTGGAAGATCATCTGCAGGTGGCGGCGCATTCGGCGCATTTCACCGCTGTCGAGCTTCGTCAGGTCCTTGCCGTTGAAGTTCACCTCGCCAGCGGTGGGCTTGTAGAGCTGTAGGATGGCGCGACCAGTGGTCGACTTGCCACACCCCGACTCACCGACGAGGCCGAGCGTTTCGCCACGCTTGACGCTGAACGACACGCCGTCCACAGCCTGCACCGCGCCGACCTTGCGCTGGAAGATGATGCCCTGGGTCAGCGGGAAATGCATGACCAGGTCGTTGACTTCGAGGAGTGGTTCCCCGTCGGGACGAGGACCAGCCGAGGGGGTATTCTGCTGTTCAGCCGCAACCGCTGACATGAGGGTTCCTCCGGAGATGCTTGAGCCGCGTGTCTCCACGCAGGGAGCTCGCTACGCGTTGTCCGTTTCGGGTTTCCCGAGGCCTTCCTGCTGGGCAACGAGCTCGGTCTCGATCTCCGCCGCGGTGTCCGACGGCGGTGTGTGGCCATGCTTGCGCGCGATCTCGTCCGGATCGTCGGCCTTGGATACCTCTTCCCAGAACCAGCAGGCCGCGTAGTGACCAGGGTTGACTTCGAGCAACGGCGGGTTCTTCTGCTCGCACTTCTCGCGCGCGTAATTGCAACGCGGCGTGAATGGGCACATATCCGGGAGATCGATCAGGTCGGGCGGAAGTCCCCGGATCGGGCGGAGTTTTTCGCGACGCGCGGAGTCCAGCCGGGGGATCGACTGCATCAGGCCCACCGTATAGGGGTGGCGAGGGTTGCCGAAGATCTCTTCCGTCTCGGCCGTTTCGACGATGTGGCCGGCGTACATCACCTGCACGCGATCGGCCATGCCGGCGACGACGCCCATGGAGTGGGTGATCATCATCACGCCGGTGCCGGTTTCGGCCTGGAGCTGGCGCATGAGGTCGAGAATCTGCGCCTGGATCGTCACGTCGAGCGCCGTGGTGGGCTCGTCGGCGATCAGGAGCTTCGGGTTGCATGACAGCGCCATCGCGATCATCACGCGCTGGCGCATACCGCCGGAGAATTGGTGGGGATACTGGTCCACACGTTCCTCGGCGTTGGGGATACCGACCATCTTCAGGAGCTCGATCGCCCGGTTGCGCGCCTGACCCTTGTTCATCCCCATGTGGAGCTGCAGGGCTTCGCTGATCTGCCGGTTGATGGTGAGCACCGGATTGAGCGAGGTCATCGGGTCCTGGAAGATCATCGCGATGTCGTTGCCGCGAATCGACCGGACCTGTTCCTCATTCATCTTCAGGACATCGCTGCCGTTGAAAACAATCTCACCATTGACGATCTTGCCCGGCGGGTTCGGAATCAACCGCATGATCGACAGGCCGGTCATGCTCTTTCCGGAGCCGGATTCGCCCACGACGCCAAGCGTTTCACCCGGCATCACGTAGAACGAGACATCGTCAACAGCCTTGACTACGCCGTCCTGCGTGAAGAACTGGGTCTTCAGGTTCTTGACCTCGAGCAGTGGCTGTCCCGGGGTGGCGTCGCCATCCCTGCCAGACGTGCGTTGTTGCGGCTGTATTGCCATCCTGACTCCTCTCGCCGTGCAGCTGACCGCGAACCATGCGAATACACAAGGATTGTTGTTTCCACCACCTTACCAGAATCCACGCCACAGCAAAGGGCCTGTCGACACGCAACCGAAAGTTCCATTCGAGACGTCCAACGGGCTACCCATGCCCTTCGCTCGCTCGGTTGAACTTTCGCGCTTCGTTGCGCCCACCAGCCCCTGATTTGGCGAGGTTTACTGGTATGGGACGATACCACGTTGAATCGACCGAGGCAACGTGCTTGTCGCCAGTTTGCGCCGGTCGAATCACGACTCGCGGTCGGGGAAGGTGCCCCGAACCATCGCCGATGCCGCTTGCAGGTACAACCCCGGCGCGTTGGCGACCACCATGTCGAACCCGCGGTCGAAGGCGGCCAGTGCGGCTTCAGGCGAGAACGCGGTGGTGCCCGTGCGCACGCCCGCTGCCTTGGCGATCGCGACTGCCTGATCGGCAACCTCGGT
Source organism: Chloroflexia bacterium (assembly GCA_030430125.1). Lineage (GTDB taxonomy): Bacteria > Chloroflexota > Chloroflexia > Thermomicrobiales > UBA6265 > JACCVC01. Next base: position 5,277 of record JAUIGA010000095.1, read on the forward strand.
CACTTCGGCCCGACCGGGCTCACCGGGGAAGCCCATCGACTGCGCCAGGTCGTTTGGACCGACAAACAGCACATCCAGCTCCGGCGTGCGGACAATGTGTTCCAGTTCGTCGAGGGCATCCACATGCTCGAATTGCACGAGGGTGAGCATTTCGTCGTTGAGCAGGGGTGCCGCGACATTCGCCGGCTCGGCAACACCGAACCCGAACGCGCGCCCGCCGGCGAGTCCGCGTGTGCCGCGAGGCACGAACTTGGTGGCGGCGACGGCGGTTTCTGCCTGATCTGCCGTGTTGATCTGCGGCGCCATCACCCCCTGAATCCCGAGATCCAGGAACTTGAGCACTTCCTGCTTGTCGCGGTTGCCCACACGGGCTATTGCAGTGATACCGGCCGCCTCTGCGGCGAGGATCATGGTGTAGGCCGTTTCGGGGCCAATCGGGCCGTGCTCGTTGTCGATCAGGACGAAGTCGAACCCTGCCGCCGCGGAAAGCTCCACCAGCAGCGGGGATGGCGGCGGCATGAACACGCCGATCACGCGTTCGTTCCGATAGAGTTTGCGCTTCAGCGCGTTCGGTCTGACCATATGGGCCCTCCTTCATTCTTTGCGTGGTCCGGCCGGTGGGCCAGGCAGTACATCGCGTCTGCGTGGCATGATGATGCCAACGGGAAAATGTGTAAATGCCGCCACCGGAATTGCGGTGATGACGTCCACTGGAGAGCCGCCAATGGTCAGTGAAGCAGGGGAGTTGGTTCCACCCGGACAGGTCGCCGATCTGGAGGCGGCGTACTGGATGGCATTTCGTGGCGTGCCGGGTGTCGGCCCGGTGCGATTCGAGCGAGTCCTGAAGGCGTTCGGCTCGATGCGGGCGGCATGGTACGCCGATGTGTCGACCCTCGCCTCGGTGCTCGATCGCCGGACGCTGGAGCAGTTCCTGGCCTCCCGCAACCATGTTGAACCCGAGACTGAGTACCAACGATTGCGGGAGGAGGGGGTCGATGTCGTGACCCTCCAGCACGATCGCTATCCGGATCTCCTGCGCGAGATTGCCGCGCCACCGCCCGTCCTGTTCGTCAAGGGGGAGATCTTGCTGGATGACCGACGCGCGGTCGCGGTGGTGGGAACACGAAAGATGACGTCGTATGGCAAGGACATGGCGAGATCGCTGAGTCGCGACCTTGCCAGTGCCGGTGTGACCATTGTGTCGGGACTCGCGCTGGGCATCGACGGCGTCGCGCACATGGCGGCGCTGGAGGCCGGCGGGCGGACCATTGCCGTCATGGGCAGTGGTGTGCGCCGAATCTATCCGCCTGATCATCGCGGCCTCGCCGACCGTATCGCCGGGCAGGGCGCAATCCTGTCGGACTTTCACCCGGACACTTCCCCGGATGGACCCAACTTTCCGGCGCGCAACAGGTTGATTTCCGGGCTGGCACTTGGCGTGGTGGTCGTGGAAGCACCGAATCGCAGCGGCGCGCTCATCACGGTGGATTTCGCCGCCGACCAGGGACGTGACGTGTTCGCCGTACCCGGGGCTGCTCGCTGGAGCAAGAGTGCCGGATGCAATCGCATTCTTCGCGATGGTGCACGGTTGGTGCGCTCTGCCGACGACATTCTGGAAGACCTGCGCCTGGGTGAGGCACCAAAACAACTCGCGCTTGATTCGCCGGCCAACCTGGATGAACCGTCTCGGCGCCTGCTCTCCGTGCTGACAGCCGATCCGCGACACATCGACGAAATTGCTGCCCTGGCAAGCCTCCCGATTGCCACCTTGTCTTCGATGCTCATGACGCTGGAGCTTCAAGGATTCGTGAGCAACGTTGGCTCGCAGTACTACGCCCGTTCGGCATAGGCTGCTTGACAAGCGATACATGCACTCCCTACTTTGTGTATCCGGTCAGCCGCTGCGGTGCGGGTTGACGGTGTCTGTACGCTGGATGTGTGGACTGACACCCCAACCGGCGTTTCCCATTGAAACCCGAGCGAGTTCTCGTATCATCACCGTGGCCGGCGGCCAGAAGCCGCGTTGCGCGGTACTGACAAAGATTCATCACCGGGTCCCTGGCGGGCCCCGATGAGGCAGAGAGCACCACATGGCGACAACGAAGTCCAATGGCGCCGGCACGACGGCACGCAAAAAGAAGTCAACCTCGAAGGCGAAGGCGGCTCCCAGGGGCAAGCTCGTCATCGTCGAGTCTCCGGCGAAGGCAAAGACCATCGAGAAATACCTGGGTCGGGGATACAAGGTGAAAGCCTCGATGGGGCACATTCGTGATTTGCCCAAGAGCAAGATGGGCGTCGACGTCGATCACGATTTCACCCCGCAGTACCTGATCCCGAGAGACAAATCCAAGGTTGTCAAGGAGCTGCGGGAGAGCGTACGCGGAGCGCGCGAGATCTTCCTCGCCACCGACCCGGACCGGGAGGGTGAGGCGATCGCCTGGCATCTGATCTATGCGACCGAGGCCCAGGACAAACCGCTCCATCGCGTCGTGTTCCACGAGATCACCCCGGAAGCCGTGACCTCGGCGATGGAGAGTCCGCGCGCGATCGACATGCACCTGGTCGACGCCCAGCAGGCTCGCCGAATTCTCGACCGTCTGGTCGGCTACGGCATCAGCCCCCTGCTGTGGAAGAAGGTCAAGCGCGGGTTGTCCGCCGGGCGTGTCCAGACCGCGGCGCTGCGTATCGTTGTGGAGCGCGAGCGCGAGATCGAGGCATTCGTTTCCGAGGAATATTGGTCGCTCGATGCGGATCTCGCTCGTCACACCGGCAAGGCCGCCACGAAGGCGGACCGGTTTCGGGCGAGTCTGAACAAGATTGCCGGCAAGAAGGCGGAGCTGAAATCGGAGGCGGATGCGGCCGCCGTCGTCGCCGCCGTCGAGCACGCCGATTGGCGCGTCCACGATGTGGTGCGCCGTGCCAGCCAGCGCCGGCCCTCGGCGCCGTTCACCACCAGCACGCTGCAGCAGGAAGCGTCCCGCAAGCTCCGCATGCCGGTGCGGCGAACCATGTCACTGGCGCAGGAGCTCTACGAAGGCGTCAGCCTGGGGCCGGATGGCACCCAGGGCCTGATCACCTACATGCGTACTGATTCCACAAATGTCGCGGCGTCTGCGCAGCAGGCGGCACGGGCGGTCATCAGCACGAAATACGGTGTTGAATTTGTGCCCGCACGGACGCCGGTTTACAGCAAGCGCTCCCGGTCCGCGCAGGAGGCGCACGAGGCGATTCGACCAACATCGCCCCAACGCGACCCCGAGAGCGTGAAGCCGTTCCTGAGCGGCCCACAGTTTCGTCTCTACCAAATGATCTGGCAGCGTTTCATCGCCAGCCAAATGGCGCCGGCGCGACTGGACAACACGCGCATCGACGTTGCGGCCACGCCCGACGGCGCACCGAGCAACGGCAAGAATCCGCCGTATCTCTTCCGGGCGACGGGTTCGATCGTCACCTTTCCCGGGTGGATGCAGGTCTACCAGAAGGGGCGAGACGAAGGCGAGACGGATGAGCTCGACAAGGCGGTACTGCCCGATGTAGCGCAGGGTGATCCCCTGGATCTCGAGAAGCTCCTGCCTGAACAACATTTCACCCAGCCACCACCACGGTATTCGGAGGCGACGCTGGTGAAGGCGCTGGAGGAGCTCGGTATCGGTCGACCCAGCACCTACGCTCCGACGATTGGCACGCTGAAGGCGCGCAATTATGTGACCGACGAGGAGCGAAAGCTCGTACCGACCGAAATCGGGCTTGTGGTGAACGACCTCCTGGTCGAGCACTTCCCGGACATCTTCGAGCTCGGGTTCACCTCGCGTCTCGAGGAGGAACTTGACGAGATTGCCACCGGCGAACGGGAGTGGGTACCGACGCTTCGGGAGTTCTACGAACCGTTCACCAACACGCTCAAATCCGCCGAGCAGACGATGGAGCGGGTGAAAATCAAGGACGAGCCAACCGACGAGGTCTGCGAGAAGTGTGGCCGCCCGATGGTGATCAAGCTGGGACGGTATGGCAAGTTCCTGGCGTGCACCGGTTTCCCCGAGTGCCGGAACGCAAAGCCGCTGCTGACCCGCATCGGTGTCGAATGCCCAACGTGCCACAAGGGCGAGGTTGTCGAGCGTCGTTCGAAGAAAGGGCGTACCTTCTACGGTTGCGAGCGCTACCCGGACTGCGACTTCGTTTCGTGGAACAAGCCGATCAACGAATCCTGCCCGACGTGCGGCTCCTACATGGTGGAAGTTGGGCGCAACCGCACGAAGAAGTGCCCGGTGTGCACGGGACAGTCGAAATCGAGGCAGGAGCTCGCCAAAGCCGGCGACTGACAGCACGCCGGCCCTGCTGTGCCTGCGATAGACTGGATACGGACGAGCCCGGGGGTGTGGAAGGCACCGGCCCGGGCTTTGTCGCAGCTATATCGGGATTTGGATTGCCTGCCCCTGGCGCATATGCGGGGGACGGGCGCGACAGTACAACGGTACGTTGGTGGGCGGCATGGAAGTTCCAGAACGCGCGCGAGCGCATGGCACGACGGTCCTCGGCGTGCAACGGGATGGGGTGGTCGCGATCGCGGCGGACGGCCAGGTGACCATGGGAGATGTCATCCTGAAACACCGGGCCCGAAAGCTCCGATCCCTCGCCGACGGCGCAGTGATCGCGGGGTTTGCCGGGGCTGTTGCCGACGCGCTG
>JAUIGA010000096.1 GCA_030430125.1 Chloroflexia bacterium
TGCTGACCGCGCTCGAAGCCCGGAGGGTGTTCGTAACTCGTTCGCGCCGGTCACTGGCTTCACGATCGCCGGCATCCTATTCGCCCGACGAGCCCGCACGCACCTGAACCGAATTTCGGGCGATCACATGGCAGCCGAACCGTAGCGGCGGCTTGCCCGCGCATCCACCTTGCGCCCACGCCATGGTGCGCAGCGGACAATGCCGCCTGAACCCGGCCCGGATTCCACCCACGCCGATACGGAATTCGCTCGACGTCCGTATGAGCCCTGGTCATTCCTCGCCGAGATAAGCCTTGCGCACCCCTTCATCGCGCATCAATGCATGGGCTTCGTCAGAAAGCACGATTTCGCCGGTCTGCATCACGTAGCCGCGGTGTGCAATGGCGAGCGCCATCAACGCGTTTTGCTCGACCAACAGCACCGTTGTGCCCTGCGCATTGATGTCCTGCACGATCCTGAAGATCTGCTCGACCAGGATCGGCGCCAACCCCATCGACGGCTCGTCGAGCAGCAACAACCGGGGATGGGCCATCAGCGCTCGGCCGATTGCGAGCATCTGCTGCTCGCCGCCCGAGAGGGTCCCGGCGTGCTGGTTGATCCGTTCCTTCAATCTCGGGAACAGATCGAAGACACGGTCCAGATCCTCCTGACGAACGTGGCCGTGGACGAACGCGCCCATCCGCAGGTTCTCGATCACCGACATGCGCGGGAACACCCGCCGCCCCTCCGGGGACTGCGCCACCCCCATCTCGGCAACCTTGTGAGCTGGCTGGCCGCTGATGCGCTTCCCCTGCAGCCGGACCTCGCCATTGCGCGGTCCCAGCAGGCCGGAGATCGTCTTCAGCGTTGTGCTCTTGCCAGCGCCGTTCGAGCCGATCAGCGTGACGATCTCGCCCTCGTTGACGCTGATCGTGATGCCCTTCAGCGCATGGATGTGCCCGTAATACGTGTGGACGTCGTCGAGCTCCAGCATGGTCGTCATGAATTCGTCACCTCGGTCGCCCCGTCGTCCACCTGCTGCTGCCGGCTGGCCAATGCGGCAGCTGTCTGCTCGGCGTCCTTGCCGAGATAAGCCTCGATCACCTGCTCGTTGGCTCGTACTTCGTCGGGTGTGCCCTCGGCGATCTTCTGGCCGTGATCGAGCACGCTGACGTGGTCCGAGATGCCCATCACCACCTTCATGTCGTGCTCGATGAGTAGAACAGTCAGGTTGAGGTCCTGCCGCATCTGGTCGAAGAACCGCGTCATTCCGGCGGTTTCCTGGGGATTCATCCCGGCTGTGGGTTCGTCCAGCAGCAGCAACCTGGGCTCGCTTGCCAGCGCTCGTGCAATCTCCAGACGCCGCTGATCGCCGTAGCTCATGTTCTTCGCGGTGGATTCGGCATGGCGCCCCAACCCGACGTAGTCGAGAAGCTCGATCGCACGAATGCGCGAATCCGCCTCCTCTCTCCGCACGGCGGCGGTGCGCAACATCGCGCCGACCGCTCCGGCCTTCATGCGGGAGTGCATCCCCACCTGCACGTTTTCCAGCGCCGTCATGTTCGCGAACAGGCGGATATTCTGGAATGTCCGGGCGATCCCCGCCTCCATGATCTGGTCCGGTCGCCGGTATCTGGCCCGCCCCATATCGCTGGCGCGACTCAGGACATCGCCATCGAAGCGAATCTCGCCGGCCGACGGCCGGTAGATGCCGGCGATCATGTTGAAGAGCGTTGTCTTGCCCGCGCCGTTGGGCCCAATCACGCTGGAGATCGAGCCGCGTGGGATCACGATCGACACCTGGTCGACCGCAACGAGCCCGCCAAACCTGCGACTCACCGACCTGGTCTCGAGGATTGGTTCGACACGTGCGCCGGTGGTTGGTTGGCCCGGGACCGATGTCACCTGTGCAGCCATGCGCGAATTGCCTTTCTCGCTACACCCGACCGGAAACGTCGGCGAGCTCTTCCCGTTCCTGCATGGTGATGTCGGGATCGTGCGGATCCATCTCGGCGGCGCGTGCGCGCTGCGGGAAGAGACCGCCCGGCCGCAGGAGCATCAGCAGTACCAGGGCCAAACCGAAGATAAGGAACCGGTCGGAGGTCAGGCTGTGTTCCGCCATCGCCTCCCATCCGATCTGCTCGCCGATCCAGTTGAGAGGCGTGCTGAGCTTCTCGGCGAGAATGCGGTCAAAGCTGCCGATGATGATCGCGCCCACAATGACGCCGTACACGTTCCCCAGACCACCGAGGATCACCATGCAGAGGATGATCACCGATACGCTGAACTGGAATTGGTCCGGGTAGACCACGCCGACGTACCCGGCGTAGATGGATCCGGCGAACCCGGAGAAGGATGCGCCGAGAGCAAACGCCCAGAGCTTGGTCTTGACGAGATTCACCCCCATGCTGGAGGCCGCGATCTCGTCCTCGCGCACGGACTGCCACGCGCGGCCGAGGCGCGAGTCGTAGAGCCGGGTGATCATGAACAGCGAGACGAGCCCAACGACGAGGATGAGCCAAAACCAGTTCGCCTGGTTCTGGGTCGAAAACTTGATCTCGTTGTCCCCCCAGAGCGGTATCGTCGCTGGCGCGGCAATCTGGCCGATGCCGCGCGGCCCACGCGTGAGTCCTTCGGCATTGGTGAAGAAGTCCGGCACGATCTCGCCGAAGCCAAGCGTCACGATCGCAAGGTAGTCACCGCGCAGGCGCAGTGTCGGTGCGCCGATGATGACACCGGAGATCGCGGCAACCACCCACGACAGCAACATCGCCGGCCAGAAATGCTGCAGGAAATCCGGCACCCACCCCTTCAGCACAAAGTAGGAGTTCGGGGAGGTCAGGAATGCCATCCCGTACGCGCCGATGACGAAGAACGCCACGTACCCGATATCAAGCAGGCCGGCGTAGCCCACCACGATGTTGAGTCCCATCGCGAGGATGACGAACACGAACATCGGGATGAGACTGCCCAGCAACCCGAGATCGAGCGCCGAGTCCAGGAATGGATAGAGGGCGACGATCACGGCGCCAATGACGACCCACCGAAGTCGCTGCTGGTCTTCCTGCTGGCGCCGCTTGAACCAACGATCAGCGCGGTCCGCCACCGACGGGGCCGCGGATGCGGATACAGCCATTTCGAGAGTACCTTTCCGTCGCTAGACCTTTTCGGTGGTTGGGCTGCCGAAGATGCCGGATGGCCGGAAGACAAGCACGAGCACGAGAATCGAGAAGATGACGGTGTTCGTCCACTGGCTGCCCCAGCCCTCGATGTAGAGCCCGAGGAATCCATCGCTCATGGCCCAGATCACCCCGATGAGCACTCCGCCCACGACGGCTCCCGCGAGGTTCCCGATACCGCCGAGCACCGCCGCGGTGAATGCGTACAGGCCATATTGGAACCCCATGTTGAAGCGCGCCGAATTATTGTAGAGCAGCGCCACCAGCCCTGCCGCGCCCGCGAGCGAGCCGCCGAGCCAGAAGGCAATCCCGATGGTGCGATTGATATCGATGCCCATCAGCGCCGCGGCCTCGCGGTCCTGCGCCGTCGCGCGCATCGCGGTGCCGAGCCGGGTGCGGTAGACGAACCACGACAGTCCGACCAGCAGCGGCAACGTCACGGCAATCACAAAGAGATCCATCAAGGTAATACGAAGCGTGGAGCCTTCGAACCAATCCCGCAGGATCGGCCATTCCTGGAGAACGTTGTAGGTCCGCCAGTCGAATGGGATCAGCGAGGGCGCGGTGAAGGGATTGGAGCCCTTCCAGTAGATACCCAGATTCTGAAGAATGAAACTCACGCCGATTGCCGCGATCAGCGGCGCCAGGCGTGGCGCGTTGCGCAGGCGTTTGTACGCCACCCAGTCGATACCCCGGTTCAACAATGCGCTGAAGATCATCGCTCCGGCCAGCGCCAGCAGCATAATCGCGACGATCAACCCCGCCGAATCATCGCCGGTCACGCCGGTCAGGGTGATCACGGTGGCCGCGAAGAACGCGCCCATCATGAACACCTCGCCGTGGGCGAAGTTGATCAGCTCGATGATGCCGTAGACGAGGGTGTATCCCAACGCGACCAGGGCAACCAGCGAGCCTGTTGCAAGTCCGATGACAAGGAATTGGAAGAAGAGCGTCCAGTTGAAGTCCATTGCGTCACGTCACCATTCCAAACTGGACGGTCTTCGCATCCAGGTTCGATCGGCACCCGGACACATGACTCGTGACCGGGGGACCGGATATCGAATGAGGGCGGATCGGTGTGACCGACCCGCCCTCGTGCCGATGACTATTCCGGAAGTCCGATCGTCTCCTGGTAGGTAATCTGGCCGCCCTCAACGACGTTCAGCGAGATGATCGACGACGTCGTGTCGCCGTACTCGTCGAACTCGTAGGTCCCGAGCAGTCCACGGAAGCCTTCGATGTTGAACATGTGATCGAGGACCGCGGCGCGATCCTTCTCTCCGACCGCATCGATCGCCTGCACAACATGGACACCACAGTCGAACGCGTACACAGAGTAGGCATCCGGCTCGTGACCGACGCGATCACGCATGCCCTGCACCCACTCGGCGCCGGCGCCACCCGCCGCCTCGAGGTTGGATGGCGGCAGGCCGCCGAAGGTGATGTAGGCCCCCTCCGCCGCATCGCCGGCGCCGTCGATGAATGCCTGGTTGATGAGACCGTCAGGTCCCATGAAGGCAACCTGGTCGGCCGGCATCTGCAGGCGCATATCCTGCAGCAGCTTCGACGCGTTCAGGTTGACGATTGCGCCGAGGTAGACCAGCGCCGGCCCGGTCGAGGCGATACGCGTCATCAGCGCCTGGTATTCCGGCGCGTTCGGGTCGAATGCCTCGAACCCTAGGATTTCGCCACCGAGGCTCTCGAACGTATCGCGGAACACCGCCGCCACGCCGAGACCGTAGGTCTGATTGTCGTGCAGCACGAATGCCGACGCCGCGCCAAGCCCGTTGAACGCGAAATTGGCCGATGCACCACCCTGGATGTCATCCGCCGGCACCACGCGCATATAGTTCCGCACCCCAGACTGGTAGAGCACGTCCGGATACCCTTCCGGATTCGTGTCCGAAGGCTTGGTCAACTGCACGGCGGTATTCGCTGGCGAGATCTGCGCCATGCCGGCTTCGTTCGTGATGGGAATCGCGGCCTCGGCCGCGCCGGAGTTGTAGGTGGCGATGTAGGCGACGGCGTCCTCGTCGTTCACCACCATCGTGGTGTTCTCGGCCTCCTTGGCCGCATCCCATGCGCCGTTGTTGGCCGCGATTCCGTCGTCGAGCGGCTCGTAGACCAACTCGAACCCGCCCGCGGCGTTGCCGTAGACCTCGAGCGCATAGGCCACCGCCGCCGCGGAGTCACCGCCGATCTGCTCCGACGCGCCCGTCATCGGCCACGAGGAGTAGATGTTGATGACACCCTTGCTGGTGTCGGTGATGTGCTCGATCCCGGCGACACCGAGATTCTCCGGCGTCAGCGAGCTGGCACCGCCTGCCTCGCCTCCGTCAGCCGGTGTGGCGTCCTGCGCGGCGACATCCCAGACAGCGATCTGGGCAGTAGCCATACCCACCCCGAGCGCGGCGGCGCGCACCATGAAGGTCCGTCGATCGATCTCTCCGGCACGAAGCTTTTCGACAAGCGACTGATACCGTGCGTCAACCATGTCCTGAAACCTCCTGGGTCCGACTGGTATCGGACCTCCACCTGTCCGCCGAAGACCGTCCCCGGCAGGCCAGACTCGTCAGGTGTACCGCGACATTGGCAGAGCCTCCGCCGTTCACCCGCAAACGAACACGTCGGACACTCGATGATTTGCATGAGCCGTGATAGACGTGAGAAACATACCCGCCACTCTGCCTAAAGTCAACTTGGCTACTGCCGAACCGCCCAGCCGGGCGCGCCGAAGGTACGCGAATGCGGCACACTATCCACGACGCCGCGCATGGACGATGGCGCGCGCCGAGCCCAACGACAATGTGGCACCAGGAGCACCCCCAACGTGACACGTGACGATCCTGCCCAGACACCGGAATCCCCCGAACCTGACCGCCTTCGCGAAGACCAGGCAACCCTCGAACCGGTCCGCCAGGTGCTTCGCGAGGCGGGGTTCTGGGCGTACGGCACCGTCGACGAGTCCAATCGATGGTCGATCGCGGTTGACGACGAGCTCGGCCGGGCAGACGTGCGCATCGGCCACGACGGATTCCAGATCGAGCTTCGAGCTTCGTCTCCCGGCCTCTATGCCGAGGAGGAAGCCCCCTGGCGCCACCAGGCACGCACCCGTCTGGCGCGGATGCAAATCCCGCGCATCGCGCGCGGGTTCCTGGACAGCCACCAGTCGGCCTTCTGGGACGACACCATCGAAGGCGTGACCGTCACCGAGACGGTCGAAATGCCCTTCCAGCGAACCGGCGACATCCCGGCCTTCGTCCGGTCTCGATTGCCACAGATCGAGGAGTTGGTCACTCGCATCGAGCAGCAGCTCGGGTGACATCGAAAGGGAGCATGCGCGATGGGGATCGACACCCGCTTCAACCGATGGCGACATCGCATTCAGGTGGCCCAAGGTAGCGAGCCGGCCGACCTCGTCCTCTCCGGCGCGCGCGTCCTCAACGTCTTCACCCAGCAACTGGTGGAGGCCGACGTCGCCATTGCCGGCGGGATGATTGCCGGTGTTGGCGCGTACCCTCGATCAAAGGAGCGTGTGGCGCTCCCCGGCGCCGTGATCGCGCCGTCATTCATCGACGCCCACATGCACATCGAGAGCACCATGCTGTGGGTGCCGGAATTCGCTCGTGCCGTCGTGCCGCATGGTACGGGCGCCGTCATCGCCGATCCGCACGAGATCGCGAATGTGGCCGGCCTCGCCGGGATTGATGCGATGCGCTCCGCCGCTGCGAGGGTACCGTTGACGATTCGCTGGACAGCGCCGTCCTGCGTTCCCGCCAGTCCGATGGAGAGCCCGGGGTTCACGCTTGTGGCGGAGGACATTGCCAGCATGCTGGCATGGCCGGAATGCGCCGGTCTCGGCGAGATGATGAACGTCCCGGCGGTCCTGGCCGGCGGCCGCGAGGTATTCGACAAACTCGACGCCGCGCGTCACCTGCCGCGAGATGGACACAGCCCTGGGCTGCTTGGGGATTCCGTCCGCGCCTACGCGGGTGCCGGCCCGGGCTCCGATCACGAGTCGACGACGCTCGACGAGGCACGAGGCAAGCTCGAAGCCGGCATGATGCTCATGCTTCGGCAGGGCTCGTCCGAGCGAAACGTTCTCGACTTGCTCCCGCTGGTCGATGACGCCACCTGGCGACGATGCTGTTTCGCCTCGGACGACCGCGACGCCCACGACCTGCTCCACAACGGCCATGTGGACGACATCCTCCGCGTGGTCATCGCAGCCGGTCTCGACCCGATTCGCGCCATCACCATGGCGACCTGGAATGCGGCCCAATACTGGCGCATGTGGCAGGCGGGGGCCATAGCACCGGGGTACGATGCCAATCTCGTCGTGCTCGATGGCGACCTGTCCAGCCTCGCCGTCCGGGAAACCTGGTTTCAGGGGCAACGGGTTGCTCAAAGCGGCGCGATGACTGTCCCGATCGAGTCAGCGTCTCCTCCCCCGCAACTCTCGACATCGGTTCGCGTCGCGCCGGTGCATCTTTCGGACCTGCGCCTGCCCGCGAACGAGGCACAGCGCGCCGTCGGGCTTGTCCCGGACCAGATCGTGACAGACATCATCAAGATCGAGCCAACCACGGTTGATGGCTGGGCCGTTGCGGATCCAGATCGGGATTTGATCAAGCTGGCCTGTGTCGAACGCCACCACCAGACCGGGCGTGTGGGCGTCGGTCTGGTGCAGGGCCTCGGCCTGAAACGGGGGGCGATTGCCGGATCGATCGGTCATGACGCGCACAACATCATGGCCGCCGGTGCCAGCGACCTCGACCTCCTCGCAGCGATAGCGACCGTCGCCGACATGCAGGGAGGGCTCGCGGTCATCGCCGATGGAGAGGTGCTGGCAACACTTGCGCTGCCGGTCGGCGGTCTCATGTCCGACCTCCCGCTCGCCGACGTCGCGCAGGGCTACGCGGAGGTGGAGCAGGCGGCACGCTCACTGGGTGCTTCGGTCGCGTCGCCGTTTGGCCAGCTTGCCTTCCTTGGACTGTCGGTCATCCCGGCGGCCCGCGTGACCGATCGAGGATTTCTCGGCATCGAATGACCTGGCACTTGGGTCCCGCCTCGACGCGTGCCTCTCGCATTTTGCCGCACTTCGTGTCAGTGATACACTAAGCCATCGACCTGACGACGGTCCTCCCTGTGGATTCCCGGCAATCACCGGAGTACTCACCATTACTACCTCCCCTAACGGCCACGGCGCTACCGTCAACCCCTCGAACACCGTGGTTGACATCCTGATAGCAGGCGCCGGCATCGCCGGCCTGACGTTCGCCCTGAGCCTGCCGTTTCGCGCACGGATCCTTCTCGTCACGAAGGGTGTGCTGGGCGAAAGCAACACGCGCTACGCGCAAGGCGGGTTGGCCGCCGCGATCGACGACGCCGACGACCCGGACCTCCACCTGCAGGACACCATCGCCGCCGGTGCCGGTCTGGTCGCCACCGACGCCGCCCGGACCCTCGTCACCCACGCCCGGGAATCGGTGGAGTGGCTCATTGCCCACGGCACGCGGTTCGACCACGATCACGGTCGGCTGGCGCTGGGAAAGGAAGGCGCGCACAGCCGATCCCGCGTCCTGCACGCCGGCGGTGATGCCACCGGCGCGGAGATCGAGCGCGCACTCGTCAGCGAGATCGCGACCAGGCACGACCTCAGCGTCCTCGAACACACCGCGATCACGGACCTTCGTGTCCAGGGTGGACGATGCACCGGCGCAACGGTGGTCGACGTCACCACCGGCAGCAGGACGACGATTGGCGCCTCGGTCGCGGTCCTTGCGCTCGGTGGAGCCGGGCAGCTCTGGGCGGTCACATCGAACCCCGCGGGGGCAACGGGCGACGGCATCGCTATCGCGCTGCGAGCTGGCGCGCAACTGGCCGATCTTGAGTTCACCCAATTCCACCCGACTGTGCTCGATGCCCCCGGTCACGAGCCGTTCCTCATCTCGGAAGCGGTCCGCGGGGACGGAGCATGGCTTCGCAATGACGACGGCGAGCGGTTCATGGTACCGCTCGACCCGCGCGCGGAGCTTGCGCCGCGGGACATCGTCGCCCGCGCCATCCAGGCGCAGCGCGCTGGCGGCAGCCGGGTATGGCTCGATCTGCGCCACCTCGACCCAATCTTCGTGCGACGCCGGTTCCCGACCATCGACCAGCGACTGGGCAGCATCGGCATCGACATGGCAGCCGATCTCATTCCGGTCGCTCCGGCGGCGCACTACTTCATGGGCGGCATCGCCGCGACCCCACACGGACACACGTCGATCCCGGGGCTGCTCGCCATCGGCGAAGTCAGTTGCACCGGCGTCCACGGTGCGAACCGCCTGGCCAGCAACTCCCTGCTGGAAGGACTCGTGTTCGGTCGCCTCGCCGCTCAGGCACTCTCACCATCGGATATGGTCGGTTTCATCGACCCGCCTCGTGCGGCAAATGGGACCGTGGAAACCACCACGCGCAGCGAGCTGGAAGCCCTCCGTCGCAGGATTCGGGAGATCATGCGGGACGACGTTGCCGTTGTCCGATCCGCGGACTCACTGGATCGCGCCATCAAGGCGCTCAACGAGATCGACGCGGAACCAGCCCTGCGCATCGATTCGCTCCCGGCATTTGCCGTCCGCAACATGCTGGA
>JAUIGA010000097.1 GCA_030430125.1 Chloroflexia bacterium
CCAGAGGAGCGGATCGCCACCTGCGGCGGGCGCGAAGAACCCGGTGCCGACGAAGCGGTCCATGCTGAGCAGGAACAGCGCGATGGTCACGGCCGGGAAGGCCATGAACAGCAGGATGGAGGTGATCAGGGTCGACCAGGTAAAGATCGGCATGCGCATCATGGTCACGCCGGGCGCGCGCATGTTGAGGATGGTGACGGTGAAGTTGAGAGCACCGGCCACGGAGCTGACACCGAGCACCTGGAGGCCAAGCATCCAGAAATCGACGGCGCGGGTGGGGTTCCACGCGAGGTCGGTCAACGGAGCGTAGCCGTACCACCCCTGGTTGGGGGCCTCGCCGAAGAACCAGCTGATGTTGATGAGGATGCCGCCGAACAGGAAGACCCAATAACTGAAGGCATTCAGCCGCGGGAAGGCGACGTCACGCGCGCCGATCTGGAGCGGCATGACATAGTTGAAGAACGCGACACTCAACGGCATCACCGCCAGGAAGATCATGGTGGTGCCGTGCATGGTGAAGAGCTCATTGTAGGTGTCGGCACCGACGAGCCCATTGTCCGGCGTGATGAGCTGCGTGCGGATGATGAGCGCCTCAAGCCCGCCGAGGAGGAAGAAGAAGAGCGCGGTGACTCCGTAGAGGATGCCGATCCGCTTGTGGTCGATGGTGGTGATCCAGCTCCACAGTCCCGTTTCCTTCTTCGTCACGGGCTGCTGCACCGTCGTGACGTGCGGTTGCTCCGCGATGGATGCCATCTCTCGCTCCTGTCCCCCGGTCAGGCGGCACTGACCGGCGTTGCTCCCGAAAACCTAGTCGTCAGCCGGTGTCGCGGCAGGGGTGGCACCCGGTGTCGCGGCTGGAGTCGCGCCCGGCGAGGCCGGGGCGCTCAGGAAATCGTCGCAGCCACCCGCGGGCTGCAGCGTCATCATGTAGTCGACCAGCTCGTCGACCTCCTCATCGGAGAATGTGTCCGGCGTGATTTGCGTGGCCATGTAGTTGCCGGGCTTGACGCTGCCGGGGTCATGGATCCACTGCTTGAGGTTTTCGGGGTTGTTGATCAACATGCCGGCGGCGATGGTGTCGCGACAGGCGATGTTGGTCAGGCTGGGGCCGAAGGTCTTCGGCGCTTCCATGCCGACGAGGGCGGCGCCGCCCTCGAAGCCGTTGACCTGGTGGCAGGCGAGACAGACATTGAAGTTGGCCGGCGCGCGGGTAACGCCCTCCGGCAGCTCGGCATCCTGGTTGGTGGTGCCGGGGTTGCCGACGCGCATGGCATTGACCCAGCCGTAGAACTCGTCCTCCGGCATGGCGACGATGCTGAAGCGCATCCAGGCGTGCTGGGTTCCACAGAACTCGGCACATTCACCCTGATAGACACCTGGCTCCTCGGCGGTGATGGACAACTTGTTCTCGTGTCCGGGGATCACATCCAGCTTGCCCGAGAGCCGCGGCACCCAGAAGGAGTGGATGACGTTGTTCGACTTCAGCTTGAAGATGACTTCCTTGCCGGCCGGCACGCGAATCTCGTTGGCGGTGACGATGCCGAGGTTTTCGCCATCGGCGTTCTCGCCGTAGACGACCTCCCACCACCACTGCTTGCCGTTGACCTCGATGGTGAGATCGCCCTCCGCGGCGGCGGCGTCGTGATCGTAGAGGGTGGTGATCGTCGGGATCAGGATGATCAGGAGGATTACCGCCGGAATCACCGTCCAGGTGATCTCCAGCCGGGTGTTGCCGTGGATCTGCGGCGGGCGGCGGCGCGCGTTACGCGTCCGGCGGAACCGGAGCGCGGTGTAGACGATGGCGAACTGGACGCCGACGAAGACGATGAGCGACAACCAGAACACCAGCTTGTACAGCGAGTGCACGTCATCGGCCGTTGGCGACGCCGGGCTCGTGGTCGAGTATGGCTTGTCCACCTCGGGACCACAGGCGGCAAGAATCGCAAGAGCCACGACCGCCAGTGTCCCCAGGGTGAGAACCCGACGCAGGAACCCCTTCCGGTTCGAGGCCGGTCGGGCGGTCTGCGCCTGCCCGTTGTCTCTCCACCCGTTCATTCCGCCTCCCCGCAGCGCGCCCGGCAGGACCGGGCGTTGAAACTCAAACACTCGAAGACGCGACCACCGCTCAGCGGATGATGCGCCTCGCCGTCCCTGTTACCCGTGTATGCTACCCGACTTGCCCACCTCATGCGCAAGCGCCGGTTGGCGGTCTGGTCATCCATGCCGCAGTTGCCACAATTGGCACCGGGCGACGACCTGCTCCGCCTCACCGACGACACGTGACGCGCGCCACCCGGGACATCCACGCGGGTACCCACAGCCGGGACGTTTCCCCGAACGTATACCGGAGAACGACGGTGCGGGTCAAGCGGCCCCGTCCATCGCGATTGCACGAACTTGGTATACTTTCGCTCGGATACCGTGCCTGCGCGAGCCGGGCGCCAGCGCACCCGTGACCTGGCGATGCGCGCGGCTCGTTTTCCCGTTCCCCACATCGTTCGAGGTGGTAGATTCCGTGCGTGGCTCCATGTTGGCATCCCGAGCTGCAGGCGTGACCGTGCTCATCATCGGCATCGGGTTGATGGTGTTCGCGCTCCTGGCCGACGCCATCGGTATTGGCGGTGGCGAAGGGTTCGGCTATCAGCAGCTCATCGTGTTCATCGCCGGAATGGTGGCGGCGCTGTTCGGCGGCGCGATCCTGCTGCAGCCACGCGACGACAACCGGCAGGATCCTCCATATATCCGGGAATCGGACCCAGATCGGTAAGTATCGCCTCCTGGCACCGCGGACGACCGGACGCGGCGCCGGGCAGGGCACAATGTTTCTTCGTTCATCGTTTCAGGAGACCACATACCCCCATGACCACCACGTCTTCGGCGCCCACCCCTACCGCCGGCATCATCGCGCGCGAGGAAGCGGCCGCCCGCACCGAGATTCGGTCGGCGGCGCTCGCCGCCGGGGCTGATCCGGGCGAGCGACCGATCGACCTGCGTCCGCTGCCGTTCGCGGGCACCTGGGGCAGCGCGTCGACGATCGCGCACATGCTGGCCAGCGCGGTGGTGCAGGCGGAACTGGCGGCATCGGGCGACCTCGAGGGGCTGAGCAAGAAGCAGGTGAAGAAGCTGGTCAGCCAGCAGACCACCGAGCGAGCCCAGGCCCTGGCCGAACAGATCGCGGACGCGGTACGCGCCACTGGGCGGTTCGCCTCGGTCGAAGCGGTCAACGGGTACATCAACCTCTCCTACGACGCGGCGACCGTCGCCCGGGATCTGCTTGGCGAGGTGCTGGGTGCGGACGAGCGCTACGGCCACGCGCCGAGCGGGACCCACCCTGGCAAGGTGATGATCGAGCACTCGCAGCTCAACACCCACAAGGCGGCCCATGTCGGGCACCTGCGCAACATCTGCCTGGGCGTCGCGGTTACGAACATCAGCCAGGCGGCGGGGTATGGCACCATGCCCGCGACCTACATCGGCGATATCGGGCGGCATGTCATCCAGTGCCTGTGGTGCTACGAGCGCTTCCACGCGGGCGAGGAGCCAGCATCCACCGGATCCCGCGGGCGGTGGCTGGGCGATATCTACGCCGAATCGGCGGCGCGGCTGTCGTACCGCAAGGAGCTGTTGGCATTCCTCAACCGGGTGATCCAGGAGGACGACGCCTTCGTCGAAGCGATCGACCGGATGCTCAAGCTCTTATGGCAAACCCGCCCGGAGGGTGAGGATATCGCCTACCTGCTTGGCTGTGTATCGAACCGGAACGACATCGACCCCGCTCGCCTTGGCGATGCGGAGCTGATGGTGCGGTTCTGGCCCATCGTCGGCGAACAGTTGCTTGTGGAGCGGGACACCCCGGCACCGGAGGATACCAGGTCCCCACAGGGCGAGCCCAACGGCACCGGCCCGGCAATGACGGCGGACGAGCGCGTCGCGGAATGGTCGCGCCTGAACGAGCGCATCGACTGGTGGCCGCATGTCGACGTCTGGGAGCAGGAGGTGAAGGCCACCTTTCAACGATGGGAGACGAAGGAGCCGGCGTTCGTTGAGCTCTGGGAGACGACGCGCGAGTGGAGCCTGATCGAGCTGCGCGAGATCTTCGATGAGTTCGGCGCGACCTTCACCGAGTGGTTCTACGAGAGCGCGGTCGAGGACGCCGGCCGCGAGATCGTCAAGGACCTGCTGACCGAGGGCATCGCCGAGATCAGCGAGGGGCTGCCGGTCGTCAAGATCGACGAGAAGCTCGGACTGGAGCGCGAGACGTACCACACCATGCCCATCCTCCGATCGGACGGCACCACGCTCTACGCCACCAAGGATCTCGCCCTGACCCGGGAGAAGTTCGTCGACTACGGGGTGGATACCGCCGTGTGGGTGGTCGATGTGCGGCAGTCACTGTATTTCGACCAGATCATCAAGATCCTGGAGCTCTCCGGTTTCGAGCAGGCCGCCAACGCGGTGCACCTGGGGTACGAGTTCGTGACGCTGCCGAGCGGGGCGATCTCGTCGCGCAAGGGCAACGCGCCGATGCTGGAGGATGTCCGCAACGCGGTGCTGCAGCGCGCATCGGCGGTGATCGAGGAAAAGAACCCGACGCTGGACGCGGAGACCCGCGCGAAGGTCGCCTGGCAGGTCGGTATCGGCGCGATCAAGTACACCATGCTCGCGCGGGACGGCAACAAGGTGATCCTGTTCGACCCGGAGGAAGCGCTCTCCTTCGACGGGCACGCGGCACCGTACATTCAATACGCGCACGCGCGCGCCTGCCGCATCCTGGAGCACGCCGGCCTGTCGCTGGACGACGCGCGGAGCAAGGTCGCATCGATCGAGCTGTCCGAGCCGGCGCCGGAGGAACTGGCGCTGCTGCAAGAGCTGTCGGAGCTGCCGGGCGTGGTGCAGCGCGCGGCGGCGGAGTACCGGCCGCTCTACCTGACCAACTACGTCTATGATCTTGCCAAGACGTTCAACGACTTCTATCACGCCTGTCCGGTGTTGAAGTCGGAGGATCCCGTGAAGACCGCACGGCTTTCCCTGGTCGCCGCCACACGTGTGACGCTTCGGAACGGCCTGGCCATGCTGGGGATCGAGGCGCCCATCGAGATGTAGCGAACCATGACAACACAAGATGCCCGCAACCGGATGACGGCCGCGCCGATCACGCCGATCGTGGTGCCCCTGTGGCTCGGCGCGGAGCGCCACGGGACGGACCTCGGCGCAACCATCCTCCACGGAGCCCTTCGCGAGCGATGGACACCGGCAATCGCCGGTGCTGCCTACCGCCGGCTTGGCGATATGGTCACGGTGGACTGTCCGGCGCCGGCGGACGCAGAGCGCCGCATCGACCACCGGAATCTCGCGTTTGGCGGGGCGATCCTGGATTGCGCGCGGGCGCAGGCGGCGGCCGTCCGCGATGCGATTTCCGCCGGGGACCTGGCGCTGACCATCGGCGGCGACCACGCGGCGGCGTTCGGATCGCTGACGGGAGCCGCATGTTGCGGCGAGCGCGTCGGGGTGATCTGGATCGACACGCACCCCGACCTGAACACGCCCGTCACCAGTCCCAGCGGGCACATGCACGGCATGCCGCTGGCGACCGCAATCGGTCTCGAAGGGCGGGCGCTGCCCGAGCTGGAATCGATAGTTGGCCGAGAGCCGATGATCGATCCGGGCGACGTGGCGCTGCTGGGGGTCCGTGATATCGACCCCGCCGAGCGCGAGGTGATCCTGCGTCACGGCATATGGGCGCTGCCAATGGAAGACTGGCACGATGCCGGCATTGGCGCGGGGCTGGCGCTGGCGCTGGACCACCTCGTGTCGCGCGGGGTGACGTCGGTCCATGTGTCGATGGATCTGGATGTGCTCGATCCGGCCGTGTTCCCCGGCACAGGCACCCGTGCACCAGGCGGACTGACCTACCGGGAGGCTTCGCAGGTGCTGCGGCGGCTTGGCGACTGGGACGGGCCGATTCGATCATTCGATATGGTGGAGCTCAACCCGTCGCTCGACCCGAGCGGGCAGAGCACGCGCATCGCCGGCGAGCTTCTCGCCACCGCGCTGGGGCTGCGGATGCTGCCAGCGGGGTTCTCCAATCATTGACTTCAATTTGATATCATGTAGGTGGGATTTTCCCACGAAGTGTGGGAGCCCAGGAAAGGAGGATCCAATGGCTGCTGTGACCGTTGACGCAAAGGGTCGACTTGCCATTCCTGCCGAAGTTCGATCGGCGTTGGGCATCAAGGCGGGAGACGTGCTCTTTCTCGAAAGCGATATAGAGGGACAGGTTCTCCATCTGGCAAAAGCCATCAACCCGTTCGACGGACTCGCAGAATATGCCGAGCGTGAATACCGCGCCGGTCGTACTCGCAACTTGCGAGCGTTTGCGGCGGAGGAAGGTATCGATCTGGATGGAACTGACTGATCGATACCAGATCGAGGTACTGCCCAGGGCGGAAAAGGATATCAAGGCTCTGAAGCACCACAGTGCTCAGGCCACGCGTGAGATCCTGAAGCTCGAAAAGAACCCTTGGCTCGGACATCCTCTCACCGGAAGCCTCCGGGGAACTCGATCGTTGGAGTTCAATCTCAAGGGGGGTGGCGCGTACCGAGCTGTTTACACCGTGATTGACAAGCGGCGGATCTGTGTCGTCTTTCTGGTCGGTCCCCACGAGAACATTTACAAGGTGGCCGAACGACGATGGGCGGCAGTGCGGAAGACGCTCTACGAGTAACGTGGGCCGCCACGGGGTCGGTCAACACGCAGCCACCTGGCGGCCATTCTCTCACCATCGCTCAGGCAAGACTCTGACAGGTCCTATTCCTGCGAATTGGCGGTATCACTGTCCGGCACAAGCAGGCCGAGGGTGGCGGTGAAGCCGTGCAGCGTAGGGGTGTGTTTCGGTCCGGCAGGGCCGAACTCGCCGTTGCAGAACATCCCGGCCACGGGCACCCCTGGCAGCAGGGCGCCGACCAGCTCCGAATCGTGGTGCGGGCAGCCAAACATGTCCTCGCCGCGCCCATTGCAGGTGAACAGCAACGCCGCCGCCGGCGCCGCGCCCGACAGGCGGGCCCGGGCGTCGACGAGATGCTGCCGCAGGTCGACATCGGCCAGCGTGGGATCGCGCAACTGAAACTGGACCGTTTGCCCGGCGCGTGGCATGCCGCCGACGACGATTCCGCGTCGTTCCGGGTCACTGCCGAGAATGCCGCGCACGATGAAATCGCCGCGGTCGAAGCGCTCCTGGTATTCATTGACAGCGAACCCGATCAACCACTCCCGGAACGGAAACTCCCGGGTAGCCTCCCCCTGGACGGCGTGCGCGGTGTCGAGCAGCAGGTCGAGCGCTGGACGATTGGCGATTTCCAGGATGACGTTGCGGTCGGCCCTGGTCACCGTCCACGACTCGCCGACTGGTTCCGCGCCGTGGGAGACGAGCGGCACGATCCGCACCGGCCCGTGCAGCATGAGCGCGACGCCGCCCTCGTCGTAGACATGCTCGTCGATGAACACCCAGGTTTGCCGCCGATGCTCACTGGCGGAGGCCATGCCGCCGGCAATCGGCACGCCGGGATAGCACCCGTGCAGCCCGCTGAGGAGGGCGTTGGCGTCCATGCGGAACGGGTCGGCGAGGAGGACAATTGCGGCCGGCGGGGACGACGAGACGCCTGCGGTGTCGTGCCAGGCGGCCGGGTCGGCCATCAGCTCCAGCGACTCCTGGTGCAACCGAACCGGTGTGGCGGTGACACCGGGCAGCCACAGGGCCAGGCACGAAAGCCCGGGAACATCTTCGAACTCGTGCTCGTTGGCGAGCACCCCGGAAGCACTGCACCCGACGATGGTGCCTGCATTGGTGCGGGCGCGAAGATCGCGCAGGAGGGCGCCGTAATGCGACTGCCAGGCGTCGTTGGCGAAGACAACGAGGATGTCGGGAGGGACTCCATCGGGGTGTGCCAACTCGTCGGCGACGAGGTCGACGGCGAGTCGCCAATCCGGTGTGGCAACGACTGCCGACCGCGCCAGCAGGGGCGACGCCGTGTCGCCGGAAGGGGTGCTGGAATGGTCGCGCGCGTCGTGCTGCATCGTCATGTCCCCGCGTTCGTTGGCACAAACTCACCCCTCCCGCGATCGGGCTACCTGTTCGGGTTCGGACTGTGAACCGTGCCGTTCGTTACCGATGCCGGATTGTACCCGGAATGCAGAGAAACGCAAGGGGGGTGCGCGATACGATCGACCCAATGAACGGCCCGACACGACGTAGGGCTTCAGCGAGGCAGGCACTGAGATGTAGATACTCCGACTCTGGGGCTTCGCCACTGCGCTCAGTGAAGGCGTTGGCGGCGTATCCAATCGTTGTGGACAACAACGCGGAAGCCGCCAATGTCATCTGGACACGATAGATCCAACCTTCGGGTCATTCGCGTGCGAATGCCGCAGGGGCAGGCCTGCCCGGCCGCCCGCAGGGCGACACATGCATTCCCTCCCAACCGCGGGTACAGAGCGGATCGCGTGTCTCCGCCACAGAGGGCGGCCACAAGGACCTCCCGTACACAAGATTGGTTGTGCATCGATCGAGTTCAGAACGCGGGAACGTAGTCCGGGTCGACGGGGCGGATGCCGCCCTCGGGCGGGGTGAAGCCGTAGGTCTCGGCGAGGTAGGCAACGACCTCCTCGATGACATCGTCCGGCGTCGAGGCGCCGGCGGTGACACCGACGGTCGTCGCACCTTCCAGCCACCCGGGCTGGATCTCGGCCTCGCTCTCGATGTGATACGACGGCACGCCGCGGGCATTGCCGACGTCGGCAAGTCGCGCGGTGTTGGAGCTCTTCTTGCCGCCGATGGCGAGGATCACGTCGACCTCGTCGACGAGGCGCTTGAGCGCTTCCTGGCGCTCGGTGGTCGGCTCGCAGATGGTGTTGCAGAGGCGGAACTCGCCGCCGTTCGGCACCACCATCGCCTGCAGCTTGTTGGCAAAGACCATCAGCTCGTCGATGTTCTTGGTGGTCTGGCTGACGAGAGCGACCTTGCGCGGCGGGCTGATCTTGCCCTCGCCCTCCTCTCCCCGCTTCGCGTTCCACGGCAGCTGCTCGATCTTCTTGGCGGCGACGGACTTGCCGGTGTTCGCCCAGTTGAGCACGCCGCGCACCTCGGGGTGGTAGTCGTCGCCGTAGACGACGAGGAAGTACCCCTGCCGGACGAGCTTCTGAGCGAGGCGCTGCACCTTGGTGACGAGCGGGCAGGTGGTGTCGATCATCTCCAGCCCGCGCGTCTTCGCGGCCTCGGTGAGCTGCGGGCCGTAGCCATGCGCGGTGATGGCGACACGCTTGAACCCCTCGCGCTCGGCGGCGTCGAGATCCGGCGCGCCCTCGACCCCCTGCCCGCGCAGCCGCTGGACGACCTGCGGGTTGTGGATGATGTCGCCGATCGGCGCGACGCGGTTTTCGGGCGAAGCGGCCTCCTCGATGATGTCAAGCGCGCGGCGCACGCCCCAGCAATAGCCAAGGGTGTCGGCGACGATAATGCGGCGCTCCGGCGTGATGCTGTTCTGGTTGGTCGGATCGGCCGAAACAGTGGTCATGGAGGGCAGTCCCTGTCCGTTGTCGATCGGGGATGGCGCCGCCAGGTGGCGGGACGCGAGGCACGGCGTCAGGCGCGGTGCCCGAAGGTTCGATGCAAGTATAGCGAAGGGGGTTCCCCGGTGTGGTGCGGGTCAGGACCGAGC
>JAUIGA010000098.1 GCA_030430125.1 Chloroflexia bacterium
GGAAGTGGCTCAGTGGTAGAGCATCTCCTTGCCAAGGAGAAGGTCGCGGGTTCGAATCCCGTCTTCCGCTCCCAGTCAACAACGTGGAATCGAGAAACCGCCGGCCATTTTGGCCGGCGGTTTGCTGTTCCTGTACGGCGTGGTAGCGTGCCGTTGTTCAACAACCGATCGCAACAATCGTGAGGAGCGCACGATGGCGGCATATATCATCGTCGGTGTCGATGTCATCGATCCGGAAGCCTATGCAACCTACACGCGTCAGGTCCCGGCGACCCTGGAGCCGCACGGCGGACGTTTCATCGTGCGTGGCGGCGAATATGACGTACTCGAAGGCAATTGGCCGGCCCCCCGAGTCGTCGTGCTCGAGTTCCCCACGATCAAGCAGGCCAATGCCTGGCACGAGTCCGAGGCGTATCAGTCCATCCTGCCGATCCGCGAGCAGAACGCGCGAACGCACTTCATGATCGCCGTCGATGGTGTGAGCTAGCTCCGCGAGTGCCCTTGCCTGCCGGCGTGCCTGCAGGCTGGACCGAATCTCCGCCCCCGCTGCATACGCGGGAACGACGCGCGAGGTGATTGCCTCGACGCGGTATCCTTCTCCGCGTGCCATCGGCACGGGCGGGCGTGGCGGAACGGCAGACGCTACGGTCTTAAACACCGTTGGGGCAACCCGTGCGGGTTCGAATCCCGCCGCCCGCACCCTGACAGGCACATCGTCGGTTCACCTACTGACCGGTCCAGCTTTCCACCCGCACCGTCAGCTTGTACCGATCGCGCCCCTCCTCGGACCTGGCCATTGGCTTCCCGGCGTACTTCATGGAAAGCTGGTCCACGAACTCCAGCGTGCGGAACTCCTCGAACGCCGCGACCTCGCCGCGCAGCTCAAGGTAGTGGCCAGGATTCATCTGGTCAGCAATACTGATAGCAAGACGCGGATCGCGCCGGAGGTTGCGATACTTGACCGTATCCGCACGCACGCTGAGCAGGAGGTGCACGCCATCCCACAGGAACCAGACCGGATTCACCTGTGGCCGCCCGTCACTCCCAACGGTGGCGAGGTGCCCAACCACCGTGCTTTCGAGAATCCCGTGAAACCGCTCTGGTACTGGCCCGTTTGGCATCGTTCCCCCTCCACCTGATCGCGCACGACCCAATCGCCACACGGCCCGGATCAGCCCGCTGGCACGGGCTCGGCGATCATCGCCCCGGCGTGAGTCGCCAACCCGAGCGAATCCTCGACAAAGCCGCGGACATCCTCCCGAAGCACCTGGTCGTCTGAAAGCGACACGTCGATCGAGGGGACCAGCTCCCGCAGGCGCGGCACCCAACCCGGGTAGAGCTCCGGGAAGCACCGTCGCATCACGTCGAGCATGATCGACGTTGCCGTCGACGCTCCGGGCGATGCCCCCATCAACCCGGCGAGGGTGCCATCGCTCGCCGCGACCACGTCGGTGCCGTACTCGATCGCGCCTCGCCGGGTGGCGGTGCGCTTCATAGTCTGCACCCGCACGCCGGCATCGTACAGCTCCCACTCGTCTTCATGTGCGGTCGGCACGAAGTTCCGAAGAACGCCAACGCGCGCCTCGTGGTCCTGTCTCACCTGCCCAATCAGGTACCTCGTCAGGCCGAATTCGTCCTTCGCCACCGTCAGCATCGTGAGGAGATTGTCGGGCTTGATCGACCGAATCAGGTCCGACCACGAGCCTCGCTTGAGATACTTCAGTGAGAATCCGGCATACGGGCCGAACAGCACCCCCGGCTTGCCATCCAGCACGCGCCGATCGAGATGCGGCATCGTCATCGGTGGCGCCTTCGCCTGGGACTTTCCATAGACCTTGGCGTTGTGCATCGCCACTACGTCGGGATTCGTACACCGAAGGAACTGTCCCCCGACGGGGAACCCACCGTATCCACGCGCTTCCGGAATCCCCGCCTTCTGCAGCAGATGGATGGCATAGCCACCGGCGCCGATGAACACGAACCGAGCCACCTGCCGCGACCGCTCTCCCGTCTGCCGGTGTCTGGCCTCTACCTGCCATCGACCGTCATCGAGACGACGCAGGTTGGTCACCTCGGTGTTGAGGACCAGGTTGGCACCACCACGCTCCTGAGCGGCAAGCAGGTACTTCGTGAGCGCGCCAAAATTGACATCGGTACCGCTGTCAAGGCGGGTCATGGCGATTGGCGCATCGTCATCTCGCCCCCGCATCATGACCGGTACCCAGTCTGCTGCCAGGTCGCGATCCTCGGTGTACTGCATCGATTCGAACAGGGGGCGATCAGCGAGCGCATCAAAGCGCTTTCGCAGGAACGCGACATCCCGCTCGCCGGAAACGAAGCTCAGATGCGGCACCGGTGTCACGAATCGCTCTGGCGATGGCAAGGACTCGCGTTGGACGAGATGTGCCCAGAACTGAAGAGACTCCTGGAAACGCTCGTTGGTCCGGACCGCCTTGGCGACATCGATCGTGCCGTCGCCGCGCTCCGGCGTGTAGTTCAGCTCGCACAACCCCGCGTGACCGGTGCCCGCGTTGTTCCAGCCATACGAGCTCTCGGCGCCAACCTCTTCCAGGCGCTCGTAGGCCGTGATCGACCAATCCGGTTGCGCCTGCTGGATCAAGACCCCAAGCGTGGCACTCATGATGCCGCAACCGATCAGCGCAACATCCGTCTCATCCGAAACCTGTCCCACTCGCATCCCTCGTGACAACCTTGCGCGCTGCGCGCTGCGTTTCCGGGTCGAGGCCGCCGCGTGCCGGAGCCTCGACCGCATGCTTCCGTCACGTCATGCTACCCGCACCGGCAGGGCCGCGCCACACGAATCGTGCCGCATTCGTCCGTCCCGCTACACTTGCAACACATGCGAGATTTTGCCGTTCGATTTCAGCCAGAAAGTCCCGCCGACATGCTCGAAACGTATCGAACCATCGCTCGCCCGGGCACTGCAGAACTCGAGATCAAGAAGTCGCGATTCATCTGCCATCTTGAGCGCGTCTCCACCGATGAGTACGCCCGTGCGTTTATCGGCCAAGTCAAGAAGCAGCACTGGGATGCCAACCACAATTGCTCGGCGTACGTCCTCGGTGACCGGGGCGAGGTTCAGCGCAGCAGTGACGACGGCGAGCCCTCCGGCACCGCCGGCGTGCCGATGCTGCATGTGCTGCTGAAACGGGAGATCACCGACACCGTCGCCGTCGTCACCCGCTACTTCGGCGGAACCAAACTCGGTGCCGGGGGGCTCATTCGCGCCTACGGCCAGGCCGTTTCGAATGCGGTCAACGCGGTCGGGATCGTCGAGCGACAGGAGCGGGTCCAGGTCGCGGTGGTCGCAGAGTTCGAAGATGCCGGGCGTCTCGAGCACGGGCTTCGTGCCGACAACAACGTGCCGGACGAAGTCTTCTACGCCGATCGCGTCACCATGCACATTACCCTCGACCCAGCAGGGTTGCCCGACTTTGCCGCATGGGTGGCCGAGCAGACAAGCGGTCGCGCTACAGTTGAGCAACACCGGACCGTCTATACCGAAGTTCCGTACGCGCCCGAAACCCAGGCAATGTCAACGAGGTAGCCCATGAACCAGCCCGACCCGAAACGCGGCCTGAAGGTCACCATTGATCCGCACCGGTGCATCGCCAATGCCAAATGTACCCGAGCAGCGCCCGGCGTGTACACACTGGACGAGGAGACCGGGGTCGCGGTACTCAACGACGAGGACGGATCCGCCACCGTCGCACAGATCTTCGCTGGAGCGCGCGCCTGCCCGACGCAGGCGATCATCATCGAGCAGTACGGACGTCGCGTCTTTCCGCAGATCCTGACGCCGATGTGGGGCGATGTCGAGCCTGGCAAGGGCACCGACAGCGCATAGCAAGCGCCCCGATCCTCGCCTGTGCTCTGCATGAACAACAAGCGGCCCGGCGCATGCGCCGGGCCGCTTGTTGTGTGTTCGCTTGCGACGAACAGGGTTTGGACTAGAAGTCCATGCCACCCATGCCACCCGGCGGCATCGCCGGTGCGGCGGCCTCCTCGGGCTTGTCGCTAATCAGGGCCTCAGTCGTCAGGATCATGCCAGCAATGGAGCTCGCGTTCTCGACCGCGGAACGCGTCACCTTGGCGGGATCGATGATTCCGGCCTTGAGCATGTTGACGTACTCATCGGCGATCACGTCGTAGCCGAGATTGCTGTCGCTCTTCTCCTCGTGGAGTCGGCGCACCATCTCGATTACGACCGAGCCGTCACGGCCCGCGTTGCGGGCGATACCGCGGAGCGGCTCCTCCAGCGCGCGGCGCAGGATGTTGACACCGGTCTTGATGTCACCATCGGCTTGCACGCCGTCCAGCGCGCTGATTGCGTTGATCAGGGTCACGCCACCACCCGGGACGATGCCCTCTTCGACGGCGGCACGGGTCGCGCTGAGCGCATCCTCGACCCGGTGCTTCTTCTCCTTGAGCTCGGTCTCCGTCGCGGCGCCGACCTTGATCACGGCCACGCCACCGGCGAGCTTGGCGAGACGCTCCTGGAGCTTCTCGCGATCGAAGTCGCTGGTCGTGGTCTCGATCTGGCTGCGAATCTGCGCGACGCGGCCCTCAACGTCTTCCGACGCTCCCTGTCCGTCGACGAATGTGGTGTCGTCCTTCGTCGCGACGATGCGGCGGGCGGAGCCGAGATCCTCGGCGGTCACGCTGTCGAGCTTGCGGCCGACCTCCTCGGAGATCACGCGCGCGCCGGTCAGCGCGGCGATGTCGCGAAGCATCTCCTTGCGGCGGTCACCGAAGCCCGGCGCCTTGATGGCGAGAGACTGGAACCGACCCTGGAGCTTGTTGACCACCAGCGTCGCCAGCGCCTCGCCGTCGACGTCTTCGGCGATGATCACGAGGGCCTTGCCCTGGCGCGCAACCATCTCGACCGTCGGCAGGATGTCCTGGATCGAGGAGATCTTCTTGTCGGTGATGAGAACGAACGGATCCTCGAAGCTGGCCTCCATGCGCTCCGTGTTGGTCACGAAGTACGGGGAGATGTAGCCACGATCGATTTGCATGCCCTCGGTGTACTCGGTCTCGAAGGCGAGCCCTTTGGACTCCTCGACGGTGATCACGCCGTCCTTGCCGACCTTGTCCATCACCTCGGCGATGAGGTCCCCGATTTCCTTGTCGGCGGCCGAGATGGACGCGACCTGGGCGATCTCTTCCTTGTCCTTGACCTCAGTGGCAACCTCGCGGATGCGGCTGACGATGGCCTCGGAGGCGAGATCGATACCCTGCTTCAGCATCATCGCGTTGGCGCCGGCGGCGACGTTGCGCATGCCCTCATGCACGATCGCCTGCGCGAGCACGGTGGCGGTGGTGGTACCGTCACCAGCGGCGTCGTTCGTCTTGGTCGCCGCTTCCTTGAGAAGCTGCGCGCCCATGTTGGCGAACTGATCCTCGAGCTCGATCTCCTTGGCGACGGTAACGCCGTCGTGGGTCACGGTCGGGGCGCCGAACTTCTTGTCGAGGGCGACGTTGCGGCCCTTCGGGCCGAGGGTGGTCTTCACAGCGTTCGCGAGGACGTCAACGCCCTCCTTCAGCGACTGCCGTGCCTGCTCGTTGAACTCCAATACCTTAGGCACAGTGGTTCCTCCTGGCGGTAATCGTCGAATTGGTCACGACCGGCGTTTCAATGCCCGGTGACTAGCTGATGACAGCCAGCACATCCTTCTCGGAGAGAATGAGCACGTCCTCGTCGTCGAGCTTGAACTCGGTACCGGCGTACTTGGCGAAGATCACCTGGTCACCGACCTTGACCTCCATCGGAATCCGGTCGCCGTCGTCGTCGAGACGCCCCTCGCCCGCCGCGAGCACGGTGCCACGCTGCGGCTTCTCCTTGGCGGTGTCTGGCAGAACGATCCCGCTCGCCGTGGTCTCCTCGCGCGTGGCCGGCTTGATCACCAACCGATCGGCAAGAGGCTTGAGTGCAGTACTCGCCATGGTCCTTTGTTCCTCCTGATCTCGTGTCCTACGCCACAAGGCATCGTTACGCTACGAATCCGGACCCTGAAACATCCGGCCCGGATTCCGATTGCGAACACAGCCTAGCATAGCGAATTAGCACTCCGCAAGGGGTGAGTGCCAATTCGCTGGCAGTCGCGCAATATTGAGTGCCAATGCGGTTCCGGTGCGACGCTGCTGCTGCATGGCGGGTCGCATTCGGTCCCGGCCCCTCCGCGCTGTTTCCGGGAATCAGAGCGGAGGGGTTTGTACCGTATGCGGGCTTCGCGAAACCGCGCTATCCACCAAATCCGGCGAGCGCGGGGACGTGCGTGGTGGCGTCGGCAAGCACCGGCTGCCCGTCCACCTGCACGCCGGCATTCGCAAGCTGAAGCGCAGCTGGCAGCTGATCCTCAGCCGCGGTCATCGACACCACCGTCGACCCCGCGGGCGCCGACCGGATCTCGTACACCGTGATCAGGTTGCCCTGCTGCCCCGGCTCCTGCATGGCAATGATCCAGCGTCCACCGTTGTCGGCCGTGACCGCGTCGATCAGGGTCGAGCTCGCAAACTCCGGCGTGTCCAGCAACGCCTGCGCAAACCCCTGCGGCTCCCCAACAGCGGGCAGGTCGTCAGGGAGCACGAGCACACTGAGGAACGCAGGCACGCCCGGGGCAGTCAGTTGCACCTGGCTGTCGCCGGATTCACCCACCTGCCAGTCGGTGCCAAACCGAACGTCGGTTCCCGACGTCGGAATGATGTGACTCCCGGGCAGTTGCGCCGCGGGCTGGCCCTGTCCCTCAGGCGTCGGTGTTGTCGAGCCACCGATGCGAGAGCTTCGATCCATCGGGCTGGTCGTAACGGAGGTGGGGCTCGGCACTGGCGTCGTGGGCGGTGTTGTCGGCGGCTGTGAACTCGTGGTTCCACCGACGGCCGCGGTGATGACGCGCTGCATCGCGGCGGCATCGACTCCATCGAAGATCTGCGAGCCGTCGATGGTGATCCCCGCCTGGGCAGACTCCATACCCGGCTCGAACGCCTCCGGGCTATCGATCAGGATGCCAATCGTGCTACCGGACTCGCCTTCGATCACGAGCGTGAAGATGGCGAGCGCGATACCCTCGGACTCGGAAATGTCGATGGAGTACGACACATTGTCGTAATCGCCACGATCGATCTGCTGCAGCGTCCCGCCCTCGGTGAACCCCTCCAGGAGGATATCGCGAAGCTGATTTCCGGGCACCGGGAACGTCGTCGCACCATAGCCGACGACCGATGTTCCGCTGCTCAGCGCCACGAGCTCGAGGTTGGTATCAACGATGCTGACGTCGGGGATGAATGTCCATTCCGAGCTCCAGGCAACCGTCTGGCCGTTGACGATCTGTCGCGTGCCACCGGTCTGCGCCATCGCCGAGGACGGCGCGACAATCGCGACGGCCATCAGCAGGGCGCACATCAGCATGACGACGCCTCGCGCCGTTCTCATCGATTGCATAGTCTCTTCTCCCCTTCGCACCCGCACGCACCATGTCGCGCGGATGTTCGGTTCCTTGCGGTTCGGATCCAAGTGAACGGACCCGACCGGAAACGTGCCAACCCGATTGTTCTGACACTCTAACGACGTGCCGAAGCCGGAGGTTCCAGCCGCGCTCATTGCACTCGGCCATCCAGCGGAGCCGATCGATTCGCAATCGGTGTTTTTCGCCGGCTCGTTGCGTGCCGATACCGCCCGAATGCCGCTACACTGTGGGAAGAACCTGCCGGATACGGTTCCACCTCCATGCGTCGCATCTAGCTGGAAGGATACGGGCTTTGACCGAGACGCGCACGCTGCCGGACTTTCTCGCCGACCGGATAAAGAACGCTACGCCCTCCCCGACACTCGCCGTGTCGGACAAGGCGCGCCAACTCAAGGCCCAGGGCATCGATGTCATCGACCTTGGTGGCGGCGACCCGGATTTCATCACCCCCGAACACATTCGCCAGGCAGCCGAGAACGCCATGAACGCCGGCGATACCCACTACGTCGCGACACCGGGCACACCCGCATTCCGGGCTGCCATCGCCAACAAGCTTCGTGTGGACAACGGGCTTAACTACGACCCCAATGGCGAGATCCTGGTCACGCCCGGCGGGAAGGCGGCGTTGTTCGAGGCGGCCATGGCGCTGGTCGAGCCCGGCGTGGATGTCCTTGTGGTCGAACCCGCCTGGGTCTCTTACGCACCGCAGATCGAGCTCGCCGGAGGTACCGCCGTACCCGTGGTGACCAGCCCGGACACGAACTGGGTTGTGACCGAGGACCTGCTGGAAAGCAGCATCACCAGCAACGCGCGCGCAATCCTGATCAACTCCCCGAACAACCCGACCGGCCACGTCATGAGCCGCGACGAGCTGGAGGCGGTTGCCCGATTTGCAGTTCGCCACGACCTCCTGGTCTGGACCGACGAGATGTACGAGAAGATCATCTATGACGGTCGGGAACACATCAGCATCGCCACCCTCGACGGCATGCGCGAGCGCACGCTGACATTCAATGGGTTGTCCAAGGCTTACGCGATGACCGGGTGGCGGCTCGGGTATGTTGCAGGTCCGCGCGAGATCATTTCGAAGATCGGGACAGTCCACAGTCATGCCGTCACCTGCGCCACCGCGTTCGCTCAGGCGGGCGGCGTCGCCGCCCTCGAAGGACCCCAGGACGCTATCGCCGACATGGTGCGGGCGTGGGATCGTCGCCGCATGCTGATGTCCACCGGCATCAGCGCAATCAACGGACTGCGTCTCGCCCCGGCCGAAGGCGCGTTCTACGCCTTCGTCGACGGGCGCGAAACAGGTCTCGACTCGACAAGTCTCGCCGCAAGGATTCTCGACGAAGCACACGTGGCCGTGGTGCCGGGAGCCGCCTTCGGCGCGTCGGGCGAGGGCCACCTTCGACTCAGCTTCGCTACCAGTGACGACGCCCTGTCGCAGACGATTGACCGGCTCACCAACCTGTTTGGTGCCAGGTAGCCAGGCACTTCGAATCCACCCACAAGCCGAGATGAAAGGAACTTCCCGCACATGACCACCGACCAACGCCTCAACGACCTCGGTATCGAGCTGCCGGAACCGATCTCGCCGGCGGCGAACTATGTTCGCTACCAGCTGACCGGCAATCTGCTGTTCATCTCGGGCACCGGTCCGACGGCAGCCGCGCCGAAAGGCAAGGTTGGCACGGACGTCAGCCCTGAGGATGCCTATCAGGCAGCACGAGAGGTCGGCCTGCAAATCCTGGCAACCGCGAAACAGGCACTCGATGGCGACCTGGATCGCATCACCCGCGCGGTCAAGGTGCTCGGCATGGTCAACAGCGCCCCGGAATTCGGTGGGCACCCGCAGGTCATCAATGGATGCTCTGACCTCCTGGTCGAGGTGCTGGGCGAACGCGGGCGTCACACCCGGTCAGCGATCGGGTTCGTTTCGCTGCCAAACCAGATCTGCGTCGAAATCGAGGCAACCTTCGAGGTCGCGTGATCTCGTTGCAGGTGTTCGGGTGCACGTGCGTCGCTTGACCCGGCATCGTATCCTTGCAGGTCGAAGCATGCGGAAAGCCGGGCCATGCACCCGGCTTTTCCCTGTATCCAAACTGACAACACGATTCGCGCTATGCGCCAACATGGTGGAGATAACCCAGCGGACAT
>JAUIGA010000099.1 GCA_030430125.1 Chloroflexia bacterium
TTGCCGAGGAGCGCATTCAGCATCCGAAGCAGGTCGTCGAGGAGGGCGAGGAGCTCATTCTTCGCATCATCCGCATCGACCCGCAGCGGCGCCGCATGGGCCTGAGTCTTCGCCGCGCCCTCGACACGCCGGACTCCGAGCTGGTGGGCGTGTTTGGTGATGAGGTGCTCGAAGAGCGCGATGCGCTGGCACGCACCGTTCGCGGTCGACTCGACGCCGAGGGGCTGACGGTCCAGGGCACGCAGGCGACACCGGAACAGCAGGTCGCTGCCGGAGAAGCGCCGGCGCAGATCACCGAGATCGATGAGAAGGCCGCCGGCGAGGCGCAGGTTGCCGCGTTCGAGGAGCGCCGGCGCCGTGCCGAGGAAGCCGAGCAGGCGCGTCAGCGACGGCAGGAAGAGCGTCGCCAGCGACAGTCGTCGTCTACCAGTGACTTCGGTGGCGAGGACATGTCGGCGATGGCGATGGCGTTCGCGATGGCAGGCGCCGACGACCTGATGAACCAGGTCGAAGAGCAGGCCGCCCAGCCTGAGCCGGCTGCTGCCGAAGAACCAGCGACCGAGACGGAAGACTCCAGTGACGATGCCGCCGCCACCACTGCGGAGGCAGAGGCGGAAGACGTGAGCGAGGATGCCGCGGCCACCACTGCGGAGGCAGAGGCGGAAGACGCGAGCGTCGATGCCGCGGCCACCACTGCGGAGGCAGAGGCGGAAGCGACACCGGACGACTCTGAGGAACAGGAGTAACACTCCTACCCATACGGGCAGGTCGAACCACCTTCACCGCTGTGATACAACGAAGACAACGGCAGGCGCGAGTTGTGCGCCTGCCGTTGTTGGCCATTGTGGATTCGCCGCCAACACGGGTTGCACGGTTCGTGCGTTGGAAATAGCAGGGAGCACGAACCGGCCAGCCGATTCAGCTCGGAGCACCTGCGGGTTGCTTCACGAAACGGGAGAGCTCTGGATGGCGGAGAAATTTGACAAATTCACCGATCGCGCCCGCAAAGTCCTGACGCTCGCCCAGGAAGAAGCGCAGCGCTTCAATCACAATTACATCGGCACGGAGCATTTGCTTCTGGGCCTGGTTCGCGAGGGCGACGGCGTGGCGGCCAAGGTCCTCAACAACATGGGTGTCCAGCTGCCGAAAGTACGCTCAGCGGTGGAGTTCATCATCGGTCGGGGCGAGGGCATGATCATGGGTGAGATCGGTCTCACCCCCAGGGCCAAAAAGGTCATCGAGCTTTCGGTCGACGAAGCGCGCAGGTTGAACCACCACTACATTGGTACAGAGCACCTGTTGCTCGGGCTGGTGCGTGAAGGTGAGGGCATCGCCGCCGGCGTGCTGGAGAGCCTGGGCGTCAACCTCGAAAAGGTCCGAACGGAGGTCATGCAGGTTGTGAGCCAAAGCACCTCAGGGTCTGGACAAACACAGGGCGGCAAGCAGCAGACCAAGACACCGTACATGGATGCGCTCGGCTTCGACCTGACCGACGCAGCGCGGACGGGACGGCTTGGTCCCCTCGTGGGCCGATCGACCGAGATCGACCGCGTTATGCAGATCCTGTCGCGCCGCACCAAGAACAACCCGGCATTGATTGGTGAGCCTGGGGTGGGCAAGACCGCAATCGTCGAGGGGCTGGCGCAGCGGATCGTCGCCAGTGATGTGCCCGAGCAGTTGATGAACAAGCGGTTGGTGGCGCTCGATATCGGCGCGCTGGTGGCTGGCACCAAGTATCGCGGCGAGTTCGAGGAGCGCCTGAAGAAGATCGTCAACGAGGTCAAGGAAACCGGGGCAATCCTGTTCATCGACGAGCTGCACACGCTGGTCGGGGCCGGCGCGGCCGAAGGAGCGGTCGACGCCGCGAACATTCTCAAGCCAGCACTGTCTCGGGGCGAGTTGCAGACCATCGGCGCGACGACGCTGGACGAATATCGCAAGTACATCGAGCGTGACGCGGCGCTCGAACGCCGGTTCCAGCCAATCCAGGTGGAAGAGCCATCCATCGAGGAGACCGTCGAAATCCTCCGTGGCGTGCGTAAACTGTATGAGGATCACCACGGGCTCAAGATCAGCGATGACGCATTGACCGCTGCGTCAAACCTCGCCGCGCGATATGTCACCGACCGGTTCATGCCGGACAAGGCGATCGACCTGATCGACGAGGCAGGCTCCCGGGTGCGAATGCATCGATCCGTCGCTCCGCCGAGCCTGAAAGAGGCGAAGGCCGGGCTGTCGGCGATCCAGAGCGAGCTTGACGCGGCCGTCAACGGGCGGGACTTCGAGCTCGCCGCCGAGCTTCGGGATCGAGAGCAGAAGCTGCGGGAGCGCATCGAGAAGCTGGAGCAGGAGTACTCCGACGAGCAGGCAACCGAGGCGGTGTATGTCACCGAGGAGGATGTCGCCCAGGTGGTCTCGATGTGGACCGGCATCCCGCTGGTGCGCATCGCTGGTGAAGAGTCGGAACGCCTGCTCCATATGGAAGAGGCGCTGCACGAGCGAATCGTCGGTCAGGAAGAGGCAATTTCGACGGTATCCAAGGCGGTCAGGCGCGCGCGGGCGGGTATCAAGGATCCTCGCCGGCCCATCGGGTCGTTCATCTTCCTCGGCCCAACCGGTATCGGCAAGACACTGCTCGCTCGGGCACTTGCCGAGTTCATGTTCGGCTCCGAGGATCACCTGATCAAGATCGACATGTCGGAGTTCATGGAGCGGCACTCTGTGGCACGGCTGGTCGGCGCTCCTCCAGGGTATGTTGGGTACGAGGAGGGCGGGCAGCTCACGGAGGCCGTCCGGCGCAAGTCGTACTCGGTGATCCTGCTGGATGAAATCGAGAAGGCGCACCCGGAAGCGTTCAATATGCTGCTGCAGATCATGGAGGACGGTTCCCTGGCGGATGCCAAGGGGCGGCGCGTCGATTTCCGGAACACGATCGTGATCATGACGTCGAACGTCGGCGCCGAGGAGATCTCGCGCGATCTCACGCTCGGTTTCGCGATCCAGCAGGACGAAGTGAGCAGCCAGAAGCGCGAATTCGACACGATGAGCGAGAAGGTGATGTCGCGGCTGAAGCAGACGTTCCGGCCGGAATTCCTGAATCGCCTCGACGCCACCATCGTGTTCCACTCGCTTTCCCGCGAGCAAATCCGCCAGGTGGTGGAGGTCGAGCTTTCCCGGGTGAAGGAACAGCTGCAGGAGCAGGGAATCGCCCTGGACATCTCCCGCGAGGCCATGGACCTGATCGGCGAGCGGGGGTATGATCATCACTTCGGAGCGCGACCGCTGCGTCGCCAAATCCAGACACTGATCGAGGATCCGCTCGCGGAGGGTTTGCTGGACGGCAAGTTTATGACGGGTCAGACGATTCGCGTCGAAGTGGGCGGTGACGAGGTGTTGACGCTCTCGTCTGTCGAAGAGCTGGCAACCGTGTAACGGTCCGTTCGTAACAGGAGAGCTATGGGGGTCAGCGCCCGCCGGTGTCGAACAGGTCACCGGCGGGCGCTGCCACGCAGGAGTGCACCGTGCCTAGACAACGAACGACATGGATCTGTCAGGAGTGCGGTGCATCGAGCCCTGCCTACCTCGGTCGCTGTCCTGGTTGCGGTGCCTGGCACTCGATGGTGGAAACGATCGATCAGTCCGCTCCGCCATCGCGTGCGCGACGACCCCAGGGGGAAGCGGCTCGCCCGGTGCGCCTCCAGGACGTCGACGTATCCTCTGGCGGGCGTGTCTCGATCGGTATAGAGGAATTCGACCGGGTGCTGGGCGGTGGCATCGTGCCGGGATCGGTGGTGTTGATCGGTGGCGATCCCGGGATTGGCAAGTCCACGCTGATCCTGCAGGCAGCGAGCGAGCTGAGCAAGCGTGAGTTGACTGTCCTGTATGTCTCGGCCGAGGAATCGGCACGGCAGGTACGGATGCGCGCCGACCGCATGGATGTGGATGGCGCGTCGCTCTACCTCCTGGCGGAGGTTGACCTGGACACCATCATCGGGGCGGCGGAGCAGATCGAACCGGATCTCGTGATCATCGATTCGGTCCAGACAATCCAGGCCGCCGAGCTGGAATCGGCACCCGGCACGGTATCGCAGGTGCGCCAGTGCGCGCATCGGCTTTCGGGTTGGGCGAAGCCGAGGAACATACCGGTGTTCCTGATCGGTCATGTCACCAAGGAGGGCACCGTTGCTGGGCCGCGTGTACTGGAGCACATGGTCGACGCGGTGCTTTACCTGGAGGGTGACCGGTTTCACCAGTATCGCATGCTGCGAGCGGCGAAGAACCGGTTCGGCTCCACCAACGAAATCGGCGTCTTCGACATGGCGGACTCGGGGCTGCGAGAGGTGACGAATCCATCCGAGGTGTTCCTCGAGGAACGCAACGAGATGGCGCCTGGCTCGGCCGTCGCGGTCACCCTCGAAGGTTCACGACCGATCCTGCTGGAGATACAGGCGCTGGCCGCAACGACGGCGTTTGGGTTGCCGAGACGAAGCGCGACGGGATTCGACACCAATCGGCTCCACCTGTTGCTGGCGGTTCTGCAGCGGCGAGTCGGTATGGCACTGGGCAACCACGACGTATACGTCAGTATCGTCGGCGGATTCCGCGTGACCGAGCCAGCGGCCGATTTCGCGGCTGCCGTGGCAATCGCGTCCGGCATGCGAGATGCGCGGGTTCCGGCCGACACGGTATACATCGGGGAGGTTGGGCTCTCCGGCGATATCAGGATGGTGCAGCAGATCGACCGCCGGATACAGGAGGCAGCGCGACTTGGGTTCCAGCGGGCCGTGGTGCCCGCGCGATGGCGTGAATCTGGACGCCGGCACCCAGAGAACATCGACATCGTCGGTGTGACGACGTTGCGGGAAGCGGTGATGGCGATCCCGGGCATGTTTGGCGGGAGTCAGGGTGATGGAGCGGTCGACGAATAGGCAGCAGGGGTGGACACTGTCGCGTCAATGTCCCTTGTCGGCCAGCTTCAGCAGCTCGTCAACGATGTTGGCCGCAGCGTCAGGTCGCGCGATTGACGTTGCCGCCGCGCGCATGCGCTGCAGGATTTCCGGCTCGTCGAGCAGACGGAGTAGTTCCTGGCGGAGGCGTTCGGGTGTTGCTTCTCGCTGATCGATGACCATCGCTGCCCCGACATCGGCAAGTTGCGCGCCGTTCTTTCGTTGCTCGTCGCCCCAGGTGCCCGGAAGCGGGATCAGGATCGACGGCAGCCCCAACCGGGCAAGCTCGGCAACCGTGCCGGCTCCCGATCGGGCCAGGACCAGCGACGCCATGGCGAAGACGTCCGCAATTTCCTCGCGCACAAATTCAACAACCTGATAGCGACGCTGTTGAGCTTCCGGCCATTGCGAGCGAAGCGTGGCGAGACGCTGCACGTCGTCGTTCGCGGAGGCTGGGCCTGCCTGGTGGAGAATCTGGACACGGTCGAGGATATCGGGGAGCAGGGACTCGATACGCGAGTTGAGCGGGCTTGCGCCACGCGCGCCGCCCGTAACGTAGAGCACGGGAACGTCCGGATCGAACCCGAACCGCTGCAGCCCGGCATCGCGCGAGCCGTGCAGTATCGAGCTTCGGACCGGGTTTCCCGTCACCACGACGTGGTGATGGCGTTGACGCGCGAGCGCCGCCGTCTGCTCGAAGCCGACGGCAAACACGTCAGCGAACCGTGCCGCCATCTTGTTGGATACGCCAATCTGGGCCGTCTGTTCGTGTGTGAGAATGGGTGCGATTCTGGCGCCGGAGAACACGGTCGGGAAGCTGACAGCGCCCCCAGTGCTGTAGATGACGTCTGGGCGGAATGCGCGCATCCGCTGGAATGCCTGGGCCATACCGACAGGAATGCGGAGCATGTCGGTGAATGTCTGGACCGAGAAGTACCGGCGAAGCTTGCCGGTCTGGATGGCCACAAACGGGATATCGTTCGCCGCGGCGATGTCGCGCTCAACGCCGGAACGCCCACCGATCCAGAGAAACTCGACAGCTATCGCTCTCCGTCGCAGCTCCTCCACCACCGCCACCGCCGGAAGAACGTGACCGCCGGTGCCGCCACCCGCGATGACGAGGCGTAGCGGGCGTGACGGCGTGACTGGCGACGAACTGGGCATGCGGGAAGCTCCTGGCATTTTTCGGTATGTTCCGACGGTGAGTATACCGGCCAATGAGCCCATCTGGCCGTGATACGCTTCCGGCATGGAGCGAGAACCGGCCGCAGTGCCCGGACGGGCGACCATCCGAACGATCATGGGAACGATGGCGCTTGCGACCGCGGTCGTCGTCGTTGACGCACTCACCAAACGCCAGGTGACGGCGACCCTGGGGCCAGCGGAGGATCGTCATTCGTGGTGGGTATTCGGCGAGCATGTGGGTCTGGAATATGTCCGCAATTCAGGTGCGGCATTCGGCCTGCTGCGCGGCAATGCCGAGTTGCTCGGCGCGGCCTCGCTGGCCATCGCCGTTGGATTCGCTGGCTTGATCCTGTGGGAGCTCGGTCCTGGAAAATGGACCACGCTCGCTGGCGGACTCGTGGCCGGTGGGGCGATCGGCAACCTCATCGAACGCATTGCCAATGGCTACGTGACCGACTTCTTCGCGGTCGGGCCCTGGCC
Organism: Chloroflexia bacterium; assembly: GCA_030430125.1. GTDB lineage: Bacteria > Chloroflexota > Chloroflexia > Thermomicrobiales > UBA6265 > JACCVC01. Next base: position 6,612 of record JAUIGA010000099.1, read on the forward strand.
CAGGTTCAATGTCGCCGATATCGCCATAACAGTTGGTGTGTCGATCTTCATCTTTGCACTCGTGACCCGACGCGATACGGCGTCGACAGCGAATGCCCATACCCCGGTCGAGGGAGGAAGCGCCCATCGTGATCGATCAACATGACTCGCGTGCCGACCTGGACGGGTCGGAGAGCTTCGAGCTCCATCCGGAGCCTCAGCACCGGAACCTCAGGTTGGACCGGTACATCGCTGAGGTGGTGTCTGACCTCAGTCGGTCCCAGGCCCAGTCGCTCATCGACGACGGCCTCGTCATGGTCGACGGGGTTCATCGAAAGGCGTCGTTCAAGGTCACGCCAGGGGAACAGGTTTCGGTGGAGGTGCCACCCGTTGCCGGTGAGCTGGTCGAACCGGAAGACCTCCCAATCGAGGTCATACACGAAGATGACGATGTGATCGTCATCAACAAGGCTGCGGGGATGGTGGTCCACCCGGCGCCCGGCCACACGAGCGGGACCCTCGTCAATGCGCTGCGCTTCCATTTCCAGGAGATCGATGCCCGAGGAACCGAGCGTACCGGCATCGTTCACCGGCTAGACAAGGACACGTCCGGGGTAATGATCGTCGCCAAGCACAACGCGGCAATGCGGACGCTGCAGGAACAATGGATGCAGGGCGCGGTTGAAAAGCGGTACCTCGCGCTGGTCGGCGGGGTCGTGCAAGAAGACGAGGCCGTGATCGACGTCCCAGTCGCGCGCCATCGCCTCGATCGCAAGAAGATGGGTGTCGATCGCGATGGACGTTCGGCGCTGACCATCATCGACGTGCGGGATCGATTCAAGAACGCGACCTTGCTTGACGTTGACCTGCGAACGGGGCGCACCCACCAGATTCGGGTGCATCTGGCGTACATCAAGCATCCGATCCTCGGGGATACGGTGTACGGCACCTCGGGATCGAGGGAGGAGTCCGCCCGGTTGGGTATCCGGCGCCAGATGTTGCACGCGGCGGCGTTGCAGCTGGCTCTGCCGTCGGATGGCGTCCCCAGAACATTTGAGGCATCGCCCCCTGCCGACATGCACGAAGTGGTGACTGCCTTGCGCGACGGGCAGGTGGACCATGGATAGGCAGGCGAGTCAGCATGATCGGCGCCCGCTTATCGAGCGGGCCTATGCGGCCGGTATCCGGGCTGTGGATCCTGGCGAGGCGATGCGCGGGGTGCTGACGAGGACAGGCAACGGATTCGCGGTGGGTGGCGAGCCGTTTCCGGTCCACGGGAACCTCGTCGTGGTCGCGATTGGCAAGGCGGCGGCACCCATGGCAGCCGCGGCGGCGGACATCCTGGGCGAGGGCATCGATGCCGGTCTGGCGCTCACCAAGGATGGCCACGCGGCGGGCACACCAAGCGGATTCTCGATATTCGAGGCGTCCCATCCGGTACCGGATGCGCGCGGCATCGAGGCGACGACCGAGATCCTGGCATCCGTCGAGGGCCTCGGGGCGAACGATGTCGTGCTCGCGCTGATTTCGGGCGGCGGCTCGGCCTTGTTCGAGGCCCCGGCAGGAGACTTGGCGCTTGCGGACATCCAGGCGACCACCGACCAGCTCCTGCGCGCCGGCGCTCCGATCCAGCACCTCAACGCGGTTCGGTCAGAGCTGAGCCAGGTGAAGGGGGGTGGGTTCCGTCGCGCCATTGGGCCCGCTCGGGTGGTGTCGCTTATCCTGTCCGACGTTCTCGGCAATCCGCCTGGCGTCATCGCCAGTGGTCCGACGGTGCCTCGCCAGCCGGATCCCGCAACAGCACTGCAGGTGCTGAACGAATACCACCTGCTCCAGGCAGTTCCGGCTCGGGTGCGACATCATCTGGAGCTCGGAGCAATCCAGGATACCCTGCCAGATGCCCGGCACGATCTCTATCGCGTGATCGGTGACAACGCGGCCTTCGCACAGGCGGTGTCAGGAGTTTTGGAGGATGCCGGACTCTCGGTCGGTCAGGTGTGGGTCGATCGTGAGGGCGAGGCGCGCGAGCAGGCGCGCTGCTGGGTGGATGAGCTGGAACGCGCGGGTGTTGATGCCATAGTCGGCGGCGGTGAGATGACAGTAACCGTGCGCGGCGATGGGATCGGCGGTCGCAACACCGAGTTCGCGCTGGCGGCGGCCATCGAGCTCGACCGGCGCGGCATCGACGCAACACTTGCCAGCCTTGCTTCCGACGGGCAGGATGGCAGCATTGATGCGGCGGGTGCGATTGTTGACGGCGAGACCGTTCCGCTTCTGCGGTCGGTCGGCGTCGAGCCGAACCTGGCGCTCGACAGCAACGACAGCGGTACGGCGCTCGGTGCCATAGGTGCCCTGGTTGTGCCGGGGCCGACCGGCACCAACGTGAACGATGTCTATATCGCCATCCGCGGTCGCGGACAGGCACAGGAGACCTGAGATGAACGGCGCGCAGCTTCTGGTCGAAACGCTTCGGGCACATGGTGTCGAGCATATCTTCGGCTTGCCCGGCGATACCGGCATGGCATTCTATGACGCGCTCTACCATGAACCGGGCATCACGCATGTGATGACCCGAGACGAGCGGTCGGCATCGTTCATGGCGGATGTCTATGCCCGGGTATCGAACCGGTTGGGTATCAGCGAGGGCCCGAGCGGCGGCGGCGCGACCTACATCATCCCAGGTGTCGCCGAGGCACACGGGTCGGCGATACCGACCCTGTGCATGACCTCGGATACACCGATCAGCCAGCAGCATCGCAACGTGCTCACCGAGCTGGATCAGGTGGCGCTGTTCGGTCCGGTGACCAAGTGGACCGAGCGGGTCCCCGTTGCCGATGCGATGGGCGATGCAGTGCGGCGTGCTGTGCGGATGGCGCTGGCGGGACGTCCCGGCGCGTCGCACCTGTCACTACCCGCCGATGTGCTGGAGGGCGAAATCGAGGTGGCTGTCCGTCGCGGGACCGAAGACCGGCTGTCAGACCGATTG
>JAUIGA010000100.1 GCA_030430125.1 Chloroflexia bacterium
TGCGATGCGACCGCTATGAACGGGGCAGGCGATCATAGCCAGACGTGGATGTCCCGACGGTTGGGATGGGGCGCCATGCCGATATTCGACTCGCGCCGCCGGTCCCGGGATGTTCCGGGACCGGCGGCGCGGCGTCAGTGATGCTCTCGGCGATGCGGCAACAGGGGCACTCACCCCATGCGCCGGGCCAGGTAGTGCGGGCGATAGCGGTCATACAGGACCACCAGCAGCGTCAACAGGAGCAGGAAGAACAGCGTGTTGCCGAGGTTGATCGACCGTTCGCCGCCCGGCAGCAGCCAGTAGACGACCGCGGTCGCGCCGGCATTGAGCACCGCCATCGCGACGAACTCGCCAAGCATCGACTCCCACCCGAAACCTCGTCGGGCCAGGAACTCGCTGAGGACCGTGTTGATGACGATGAGCGTGGCGACGGCGGCGGTGATTTGCAGCGCCGAGGCATCAACGTCCGGGAGCATCTGGGCGAAGATGCTCGTCACCAGCGTTACAAGCACGATCTTCTCGGCCAGGTCCCAGTCGAACAGCCGCTCCCGTCGCGCGAGGGCGGCGGCACGGATTTGTTCCGGCGTGAGGTCGTCAAGATGCTTGTCGACATCGAAGGTCAGCTTCCAGTCGGGCTTCGGCAGCTTGTTGATGACATACCACCTGATGCCGTAGACGATCAGCACCAGCGCTATCGCGAGTCCGATGAACACCCCGACGTTGTCCGACACGATGTCGCTCCAGGAGGTGTCGGTGGGAACGCCGAAGATGTCCTCCTTGATGAGGTCGGTGGTGTCCAGCTGCGCGACGTGGATCCAGTACTCCTGCGGGAGCTTGATCACGATCCAGATGAAGGCTGCGCCACCGAGGACGAGGTTCCTGGTCATCCGCATCGGGTTCCAGCGGGTACGAATGGCCTCGATGAAGTCGAAAAAGTACTCGAACGTGTTGGGGAAGACCAGCAGCAGCCAGCGGACATGGGTCGCTTCGAACAGGACGACCCCAACAAGCCGGTAGTAGAAGAGGAACCGGCTGGTTTCGAAGGCCAGCATGTGCTGCCAGTTCCGCAGCGTCGAGAGGTAGGCGATCGCCAGGTAATAAACGTCGAGCGCCTTGTCGTAGCTCTGGTAATTGTCCAGGTTCAGGTCGGTGAACTGCTGGAACACCGTCTGGTCGACGGCGTCGATGATCATCGCGGCGATGATCGCGGGCAACGGAAACCGCGGGATCGCCAGCGGCACCAGCAGGCGGAGTGCCACGACCGCGACAAAGATGATGATGTCGGTGCCTTCTGCGTTCATTGCGTTTCCCCACTCCCCACGCCGCACCCGCCAGGGTCACGGCGATCACATCCTGTCGAATCGGCGTGTCATTGGCAGGCGATCCGCCTCACTGGCTCATGGAAATGAACACCGCAAGCGCGAACCCCAGCACGAGGAAAAGTCCGACATACCTGCCGCCCTCTTCGTGCGCTTCCGGGATCATCGAGTCGGCGAGCATGGTCAGCATCGCGCCGGCGGCGAAGGTCTGGAAGAATGCGCCGACGTTTGGCGAGGCGTCGTCCAGTACGAGGTAACCGAGCGCGGATGATAGCGCGCTGACCACGACGATCGCCACCCAGAGCGCGATCAGGCGCCCACGGGACATGCCGCCCTTCTTGAGCCCGACGGACGCCCCCAGGGCTTCCGGCAGATTCGAGATGAACGCCGCCGCAACCACCGCCGCGCTGACACCGCCACCGGCGACGAGGCTGCCACCGACGACGATCGATTCCGGGATACCGTCGAGGACGGTGCCGAGCGTGATCGCGGTGGCGTTGCCCTCGGCGCCCTTGCCACCGATATCCTTGCGCTGGTCCCCGCCACGGCGATCGATGTACCAGTCACCGAGAAAGAAGACCAGGGCACCGGCGGCGAGACCGAGCCCGACCGCACCCGAGCCTGCGGAGGTCTCGATCGCTTCATCGACCAGGTCGAAGGAAACGGCGCTGATCAGCGCTCCCGCCCCGAACCCCATCACCAGCCCGACGATTCTCGGAGATACCTGCCAGCGGAGCGCGATCACCGCCCCGATCAGGAGGGAAGACGCGCTGAGCGCCCCCCAGAAAGCCGCTTCCCACATGGTTGTGTTGTCCCTCCCCATCACCATGCCCGTCCCGGCGGCCTCTCGCGAGCGTCGGCCGGCGTGGACGAACTGGATGGTGTCAGCGTACACGACAACACGCGTGGAGTGTCAATTGGTCGAGAAATCCACCGTTGCTCCGTCGCCGGGGATGCGGATGCGATCCATCGCAACGCCGAGCGCCGGCAAGGCATCGCGGAGGTACGACCGCGTTTCCAGGCAGTGGTTGATGGCCTCCAGATGGACAAGGATGATCAGCGCCTCTGGCGCGTCCGCACGGACGTTGGCGATGTCGCCGGCCGTCATCACGATCGGATCGCCCGTCAGGAACCGCGCCCCGCTGGCGTTGACGACGATGACCTGCGGTCGGTGCGTGGCGATCGCCTGCGCGACCTCGTCGCACCAGATCGTGTCGCCCGCGATGTAGACGGTCGGCTCGCCGGGTGACGCGAAGACGAACCCGGAGACCGGCGCCAGCGCGCGGCCGATCTCGCCGGTGCCGTGGCGGCCCCCGGTGCGCGTGATCGATACCTCGCCAAACGTCGCCTCGTGGTTGACGGGTTGCAGGTCGTTGAATCCGTGCTCGCGCAGCCGGTCGATATCCTCCGGCTGGCAGAACACCGGCAGGGACCGGTCGAGCGATCGCACTGCGGTGTCGTCGAAGTGGTCCTGGTGCAGGTGGGTGACGACCAGCGCGTCCGGCGCGGCGATCATCTGTTCCCACCCGGCGGGCAGGTCGACGAGCGGGTTCGGTTGCTGGTTCGGTGTGTTCGGGATCGCGGGTCGATGGCCGGCCGGGTCGAGCATCGGGTCGATCAGGAAGCGCGTGCCGCCAGTATCCAGCACGGCGGTCGCGTTGCGGATGAGGGTGTAGGGCATGGAGGTCGCTCCCGGTGAAGGTGGCCAGATCATGCCCGAGGGTAGCATGAGCGGGCGGCCATGCTGGCCGCCCGCTCGAACGCGATCCGTTGGATTGCCGCCGGAAACTTGTCTACGCCGGTACACCCGGCGCGGACTCGGTGCCCGGCCGCGCCTCGGCCGGAGCGGCCTCGTCACGCTTCGGCAGCGATTCACCCTCGATGTCGACATTGGGCACGATGCGATCCAGCCACGCCGGCAGCGCCCACGCGCGACGACCGAGCAGGAACATCACCGCCGGCACCAGGGTCATCCGCACCACGAAGGCATCGACCAGCACCCCGATGGTCAGCGCGAAGGCGATCGACTTGATGATCGGGTCGCCCTGGAAGAGGAAGCCGCCGAAGACCGCCGCCATGATCAGCGCCGCGGCGCAGACCACCCGGCCGCTCTCCCGCAGTCCCCCGAGTACAGCCTCCTCGGCGTCACCGCTGTGGTGGTAGTGCTCCCGCATGCGGCTGACCAGGAAGACTTCGTAGTCCATCGCCAGGCCGAACAGCACGCCGACAAGGATCACCGGAACGAAGCTGACGATCGGCGCAGGCGCGCTGATGTTGAAGAGGTTGAGCAGGTGACCGTCCTGGAAGACCCAGACGGTGGTGCCCAGGCTGACCGCGATCGTCAGCAGGAAGCCAACCACGGCCTTGATCGGCACCAGCAACGACCGGAACGCGATGACCAGCAGCACCAGTGCCAGCGCGACGATGATGCCGACGAAGAGCGGCAGGGCGTCCGCCAACTTCTCCGACACGTCGATGGCTACCGCCGTGACGCCGGTGAGGTAGGACTCGCCACCCGCCTGGTCCACCAGTTCCAGCGGCTGGTCGCGCAGCCGGTCGACAAGATCGGTGGTGGCATCGTCGTCGGGGCCGGTGAACGGCACCACGTTGAGGATGGCGACAGTGCCCGCCTCGTTAAACACCGGGTCGGTGACCATCGCCACACCGGCGTCCTGCCTGATCCCTTCCGCGGTCTGGCTCGCGAGCGCGGCGTGATCGCCTTCCGGCACTTCTGTCGCGTCAATGACGGCGATGAGGGTCGCATTGAAGCCCTCGCCGAAGCCTTCCGTCAGCAAGGCGTAGCTCTGGTGCTGGGTGCTGTCCTCCGGCTGGATCTCGTTGCTGGGAAGCCCCAGTCGCATGTGCGTCACCGGCAGGGCAAGGACACCGAACAACACAACACCGACGATCAGGACCGCCGCCGGAGACCGCTGGATCATGCGGCCCCACCGGAGCCAGAACGAGTCCCGCGCCTCGCTGGTATCGCCGGCGAAAACGGTCTTGCTCCGGGGACGCAGGCGCTCGCCGGCGATCGCGAGCGCCGCCGGGATGAGGGTCAGCGCCACCAGCACCGCGATCGCAACGGTGGCGGCGGCGGCGAGACCCATCACGGTCAGGAACGGGATGCCGATCAGCGACAGCGCGGCGAGGGCGATCACCACGGTCAGTCCGGCGAAGACGACGGCGCTGCCGGCGGTGCCGATGGCGCGACCGATTGACTCGGTGACGCTCATGGTGGGATCGGCCAGCTGCTCGCGGTGACGCGCGACGATGAAGAGCGCGTAGTCAATGCCGACGGCGAGGCCGATCATCAGCGCGAGGGTCGAAGCGGTGCTCGACATCTCGACGAACCGGCTGACCAACTGGACGCCGAGCACACCGATGCCCACCCCCAGGACCGCGGTCAACAGGGGGAGTCCGGCGGCGACGAGGGAACCCAGGGTGACGAGGAGGACGACGAAGGCAATGCCCACGCCGATGACTTCGGCAATACCGCCGACCTCAGGCACGGTCTCCAGGGCGGAGCCAGCGAACTCGACCTGCAGACCAGCCTCGCGCGCCGGGGCCATCGCCTCCATCGCGGCGTCGACCGCTTCCTCGGGGATCTCCTCCGCCGGTTGGGCGAACACGACGTCCGCGAACGCGATGATCTGGAGCTGCGACGGGGTGGGGTCGGATACCGTCACGACCCCGTCCACGGCTCCGGCCGTCGCCAGGCTCTCCGCGATCGCCTCCTGGGCGGCCGGCTCGGCCAGCGTGCCGTCATCCGTCACGGCGAAGACCACGCGCAGCGTGCCCGCGTTCGCGATCGGGAACTCTTCGGCCAGCAGGTCGTTCGCCTGCTGGGACTCAATGCCGGGAATGGTGAACGAATCCGATGTCTCGCCCCGGAACGCCGTGCCCATCACCCCGACGACCGCCAGGAGCGCCACCCACGCCACCAGGACTGCTCGCCGGTGCCGCGCGGCACCCTGGGCCAACCGATAGAGCCATTTCGCCATGTGCATGCTTCTCCGTGTGATGTCCGTGGGATTCAGCGTCGATGCTCTGGTCGCGGCAACGCGACCTGTTGCTGATTTGCATGATACTGCATATTTGCACTGTACTGCAACTATGCACTCGGATGTAGTAGAATGGCAGCGGCAGGAACTGGAGGCGGCCCATGCAGGCAACAGGATTGCGAGAACGAAACAAGGCACGCCGGCGCGCGGCGATCGTGGCGGCGGCGCTGGAGCTGTTCGCGGAGCGCGGGTACGACGAAACGACGATCGCTGATATCGCCGAGGCGGCGGAGATCGCGCCCCGGACAGTGCTGACCTACTTCCCAACCAAGGAGGACATCGCGATGGCCCCCGTCGATGACGTGACGGATCGGGTTGCGATGTTGCTGCGAGAACGCACCGCGGAGGAAAGCCCGCTCGATGTCTTCGAGAACTGGCTGCGGGGCGAACTACTCAGCGAGGAAGCGGATCCCGCCACCCACGAGCGGATGCGGCGCATGATCGAGCGCAACCCGAAGTTCATCGGGCTGCAGATGGCGCGGGTGTCGGAGGTGGTCGCGGAATTCACCAAGGCCGTGGCGGACGACATCGGCGTCGACGTGAACGACCCTGAACCCGGCATCGCGGTAGCCGCGGCCGTGGGGATCATGAGCTACATCAAGAACCTCCCCATCGACAGCGATCGCGACGGTACGGCCCGCGCCGCCATCGCGTACCTGTCGGGTGGACTGGATCGGCTGCGGGATGCGAGCGGCACCGATCGTCTGAGCGAGTGACGGTTGCCCATCAGCGGGAAATCCGTTTCGGGCCGATTACCGCCCGGGCCGACGCGGGACGGGTGTTGCACATTCAAGGCAGCGCACCCTACGCCAGCCGTCATGCTGAGCCGGTGATGGCCGGCAGGCCGTCGCCGTGTCGAAGCATCCCCGCGCGAAGCGCAGCGCAATGGCATGCATCCTTCGGTCTTTGACTCCACCCTTGCCGCGGCAGCAAAGCTGCCGGCGCTTCGCACGGGGACTCTTCGCTCTGCTCAGAGTGACGGGTGGCGGATTGGCGGGAATATGCATCACCCGTACGATGTTGGTCCCTTCAGACGGGTTCGGATTGCGCTACGACAGGCCGAGGCGGTCGAACTGCGACTGTGGCGCCTGCATGTCGGTCAGCGCGTGGACGAGCAAATCGCGCATGCGCGCCTCCTGCGGATCGCCGCGTCCGGCGAGGTCGCGTGCCTGCCCCGGATCGTCTCGCACGTCGAACAGCATCGGCCGCTCGTGACGCGATCGCGACGGATTGCGGTAGCGCCACACCGGCGAGTCGGTGTAGGGCAGGAACCGTCCACTCTCCGCGTCCTGGTGCGGTCGTGGCGGCTGGAACCAGTCCCACGGATCCATCTGCAGCATCATCGTCGAGTACGCCTCGGCCGGTTTCTCCGGATCGCAGGGCTGGAAGTACGTGTGCTCGCCATCGGTGACGTTGATCGACGAGCCCCAGTAGCCATAGATCGCCCAGTCGCGGTGGCGGTCCGTCTCGCCACGTACCACCGGCATCAGCGATCGGCTGTGGACGTGCGCGGGGATCTCGGCGTTGAGCGCGTCGAGCATGGTCGCGTAGAGATCGACAGTGGACGTGAGTGCCGCCGAGCGCCCACCGGGCTTCGGGTTGTCCGGATGCCAGATCAGCAGCGGGGTGTGGGCGAGGGTGTTGTAGTAAGGACAATCCGGCTTGCCCATCCAGCCGTGGTCGCCGAGGTAGTGGCCGTGGTCGGTGGTGACGATCACCATCGTCTCGTCCCAGAGCTCCTGGCGGTCGAGCTCGTCCAGCACCTCTCCGAGCCAGCGGTCGACCATCGTTACCTTGCCGGCGAACTGCGACCGCGCAAAGGCGACCTGCCGCTCGGAAAGCCTGCTGCGCCCCTCGTCAATCCGCCCATAAACCGGCCAGACAACCAGCTCGGGGTCGGTCGGGTCCTCGTCGGTGTACATCGAGGCGTAGGGCTCGGGGACGTGGAAGGGCTCGTGGACGTCGAAGCTGTCAACCACCAGCATCCACGTGTCATGTTCGGTGTTCTCGCGGAGCCAGTCGCGGGCCGAGGAGAAGACCTTCGCCGGGAAGAAGTCGAGTTCGTTCTCGCGGCCGAACCCGGCGACGTTGCGGGCATAGGCCGCGCGGCTCATATAGGTCGTGATGTCGTCCGCATCGGCCTCGGTGCGGGCAAGCTGCCGCAGGAAGGCCGGATTGGGGGTGCGCGGTGCCGTCCGCCAGGCATCGCTTTCGTGCCCCCGGATGAACTCGAAGCCGTTGAAGTCCTCGTAGTAGCCATGCGAGCCATGCTGGAAGAAATGGTAGTGGTCGGTGACGAACTGCGTTCGCGCTCCGGCCTGTCGTGCTGCCCGGGCGAGGGGCATGTCGAACGGCTCCATCGGCCCCCACGGACGCCAGAGGAACTCCTGGATGCCGGCGTGGAACTCGCGCCGGGCGGGCATGCACGGCAGGCTGCCCACATAGTGGCGGTCGAAGGTGAGCGACCGTTCGGCGAAGCGGTCGAGATTCGGCGTTTGCACGTCCAGCTCGATCGGCTGGCCGTAGACGTCGAGGAAGTGCCGGTTGAGACTGTCGATCGAGATGAAGACGACGTTCATGCGATGGTTTCCCTCTCCGCTCGGCCGGCACGCGGCCGACGCACCCATTCGTGTACGGGCCGGGACAAGCCCGGCCCTCGAATGGCGGCCACAAGGGCCGCCCGTACGTGAGAATCGGCAGCACAGCCGCCGATCAGCCCTTCACCCCTCCCAGGCTGAGCCCGTGCACGATGTGACGCTGCGCAATCAGCGCGATGGCGATCACGGGCCCCATGATCAGCACTGCCGTGGCCGTGAACGGTCCCCAGCGGCTCTCCTCCGCGGCGAGGAAGCCGAAGATCGCGACCGTCGCCGGCTGGGTGTTCGGTCCCGACAGCACTACCGCGTACAGGAAGTCGTTCCAGGCGTTGATGAAGGCGAAGATCGTCGTGACGGCGATGCCACCGCGCGCCAGAGGCATCACCACCTGCAGGAACGCCTGGAAGCGGGTAGCGCCATCGATCTTCGCGGCCTCTTCGAGCTCGAATGGGATCTCGGCGAAGTAGGTGATCAGCAGCCAGATGCTGAACGGGATGGTGATCGTCAGGTAGATCGTGATCAGCCCGCCGTAGCTGTCGAGCAGGTCGAGTTCGCTGAGTCCGTAATAGAAGGGGATCAGGAGACCCATCGGTGGCGCCATCTGCATCAGCAGTGTGTAGAAGGTCAGTGGCGTGCGCATGCGGAACCGGAGACGGGCGTAGGCGTAGGCGGCGGGCACAGCCACCAGCATCGCGAGGAGCGTGCTGACCACGCTGATGATGGTGCTGTTGACGATGCTCTTCACGATTCCGCCCGTCTCAAGCGCCTCGATGTAGTTGTTGAGCGTCGGCAGGAAGAAAATCGTCGGCGGGCTGTTGAAGATCAGGGTGCGAGGCTTGAGCGATGTCATCACCACCCAGATCACCGGCACCGACCAGATGAAGATCGCGCCGATCAGCAGGGCGTAGGTCGCGGCGTTGACGATGGTGGTGCGCCTGCGGCGTGCCGTGGTCATGATCGTCATCCTCGCTGTCGCATCCGGAAGACCGCCCAGCTGATCACCAGCGTGATCAGCAGCAGCACGGTCCCGAGCGCCGCGCCGTAACCCAGCCTCAGGCTCGTGAACGAGATGCGGTAAGCATAAAGATTCAGGATCTCCGTAGCCGTGCCGGGACCGCCGCCGGTGGCCGAGTAGATCGCGTCGAAGGCCCGGAAGGCGATCATGATGCGCAGGATGATCACCACCACGATCGCGGAACGCAGCAGCGGCAGGGTGATGTCGCGGAAGCGCTGCCAACCGCTGGCACCGTCGATCAGCGCCGCCTCGAAGGGATCGTCCGGCATCGCGTGCAGGCTGGCGGTGAAGACCAGGAAGGCGAACGGTGTCCACTGCCAGGTGTGGATGAGGATCACCGACGCCAGCGCCCAGGTGGGTTGCGTGAGCCAGGGGTATGGACCCAGCCCCATCTGCTGCAGGATGGCGTCGATGATGCCGTAGTCGGGGGTCAGGACCAGGGTGCGCCAGGTGAGCCCGACCGCGACCGGCGCGAGGATCATCGGAAGCAGCAACGCCACCCGCAAGACCCCCTGACCGCGAAGCGGCCGGAACAATGCGAGGGCCAGGGCCAGGCCGATCACCACCTGCAGCAGG
>JAUIGA010000101.1 GCA_030430125.1 Chloroflexia bacterium
AGAGGCCGGGGATGTCCTCCATATGGCGCCAGACCCGGAGCACGTGCACCTGTTCGACGATGCGTCGGAACAGGCGATCCGGCCAGATGCGCGCGTTCCAGTAACTGCCTGATCGCGCGAGTGGCACCTGCGCGGGCAATTCCCCCGGGTGTCGACCACACCTTCTATCGCCGTGGTGGGCGACGGCGGGACGCCATTACCGGCTGCGAACCACGTGACGGCGATCACGCATGCGCCAGCAAGGACGTCCCCTACCCACGGGTGCTCGCGTGGGCAGCGACACATACACTGGCGCGACGGCCGATGCGGAGCCGCCATCGGGGAACCGTCGGTGCGTTTTCGGAAGCCAACCTACCCCTTCGTGGCACCGGCGGTCATGCCCGAGATGTAGTTGTCGACGAAGAACGAGTATGCCACCGCCACCGGCACCGACCCCAGGATCCCCGCCGCCATCAGCGAGCCCCAGAAATACACATCGGCGCGGATCAGGTCCGTCACCACTCCGACCGGCACGGTCTTCATCTCGCCTGAGCTCATGAACACGAGCGCGTAGAGGAACTCGTTCCAGCCCAGCGTGAAACAGAAGATCCCTGCGGAGAGGATTCCCGGCATCGCCAGGGGCAGCACCACGTGGCGCATCGCCTGCAGTCTCGTTGCCCCGTCGACCAGGGCGGCATGCTCGAGGTCGATCGCGATCGTCCGGAAGTAGCCCATGAGGAGCCAGCTCGCGAACGGAATCAGAAACGTTGGGTACGTCAGGATCAGTGACCAGTAGCTGTTGTACAGTCCGAGGTCCGCCACGATCTGCGAGAGCGGGATGAACAGTAGCGTCGGCGGCACAAGGTAGCAGAGGAAGATCAGCGCCCCCATCAACGTGCCGCCGCGGAAACGGAATCTTCCCAGTGCGTACCCGGCGAAGATGCTGGTTACGAGCGCGAGCGCGGTCGAACCTATGGTTACGACGAAGGTGTTGATGGTGTATCGCACGAAGTCGGTGTCCGTGAACAGATAGGCGTAATGGTCGAGTGTGACGCTGAACAGCAGGAACGGATTCACGCTGGTGTCGAGCAGCTCGGAGTTCGGCTTGAGCGACACGATGAGCATCCAGTAGAACGGGAACAGCAGAAACACCATGAACATGGACAAGGGTATATAGAGCCCGAGCCAGCGGTTGCGTTTGGCGTTTGATCCAACCATTGCCATAGGGACAGATCTCCGTGACGCTCAGTCGTCGTGGCGCACGTAGCGAAGCAGCATGACCGCGAGTACTGCCAGGATCGGGAACATGTAAAGCGAGATCGCCGCGGCGTCGCCGATGAATGTCTGGCCGAGCGTCTGGTACGAGTAGGTACCGAAGACGTGCGTGGAATTCGCCGGGCCGCCCTTGGTGAGTACGTAGATGAGCTGGAAGTCGGCGAACGTCCAGATGATCGAGAACAGCGTCGCAATCAGGGTGATGTTGCGGATGACCGGCCACGTGACCGCCCAGAACCGCTGCCAGACTGACGCGCCATCGAGTGCGGCTGCTTCGTTCAGCTCGTCTGGCACCGCCTGAAGGCCGGCGAGGATCGAGATGCCGAAGAACGGAACGCCGCGCCAGATATTGGCCACGCAGAGGGAGACGATCGCGTTGACGGGGTCGCCGAGGAAATTGATGTTATCGCTGATGATGCCCCAGTCGACGAGCACCCATGAGACCGGGCTGAGCACTCCGTTGTAGAGCATGAGAAAGGCGAGGCTGCTGATTGCGGTCGGAACGATCCACGGCAACAGCAGGAAGGCGCGGAATACGCGGCTGAACCTGAAGGTCTGATTGAGCACAAGGGCAAGCGCCAGTCCCAGTACCAGCTTGAATGGCACAGTACCGAAACCATAGATAAACGTGTTGCGCACCGTTTTTCTGAATATCGGGTCATCGAGGAGCCGCTGGTAGTTCTCTAACCAGACAAAGTTCTTTCCGGCGAACCCGACCATGGCATCCGTCGTCGAGATGTAGATGCCATATCCGAACGGGTAGGCCATGAACACGACGAGAATGATGAGCGCTGGCGCCAGGAACAACCACGCGAGAGACGACTCCCGGCGCACGAGCCGGACGAAGAAGTTCTCCCTGGTGTGGGGTACGACGGGCTGGCCGGGCTGTTCCGTGGTGATGATGCTCATCGGCATTGTCCGTGTCGATTGCGATTCGTGCCCACATCATGACACACGCGTGGGTAGGCGCAAGCCCACCCACGCTGTCCCAACCACAGGGGCTGGGTGTTCTGCCTAGCGGCCGTAGATGCGCTGCAGGTGCGCCGCGGCCTCATCGATCGCGGCGCCGGCGTCACCGGACTGAACCGCGTTGGCGAACGTGTTCACGATGACGTACTGCGACGATACCTGCGCTGCCTTCAGGTTCGCGGGGCCAGCCCAGCCCTTGTTGCGCGCAATGCTCGGCACTTCGATGTACGGCGCCAGCTTCGGATCCTCCGTGAAGACGCCCAGGTCCGTGAAGGTCGGTCCCGGAGGCAGGATGTACCCTTGATAGGTCTCAAGCCACGTCTGGAATGGCTCCGCTGAGAACCACCACTCGAGGAAGGCCAGTGCTTCCTCCTGGTTCTCCGAGTAGCTCATGACGCCGATCGAGCGGCTGCCGAGCGTGGCGAACCGGCCAGACGGTCCCGCAGGAAGCGGCGCGTGGAAGGTGTCCTCGGCGATTTCCGGCTGGTAGTTTTCGCCATCCTCGTCTGTCGCCGCGATATAGATGCTCGTGCCGTTCTGGGTGGCCGAAATCTGGTCCGAAAGGTACGCGCTGTTGTTCGTAGAGTCGTCCCAACCGAGACCGGTTTCGTCAAACGCGTCCGTCCATCCCTGGATGAACATCTCCAGGCCCTCGCGGAACGAGTCGGTGTCGAAGGCCAGCGTCTCACCGTCCTCCTCGACTTCCATCGAACCGAACGCCCACATGTACGGGTAGGCGAAGCCCGGTGGGTCACCGAGACTCTGACCGAGCGCCTGACCGAGCGGCTTGCCGACCTCCTCCTTGAGGATCTTGCCGACGGCGAACAGCTCCTCCCAGGTCTCGGGGAAGTTGTTGGCCGCATCCTGGATGCCGGCCTCCTCGAAGTAGCTCGCCCGATACGCGACGACCGACGCCGAGTTGCCATGCGGGATCGACTTCCACTGGCCGTCGACGGAGGCGGTGTTGGTCACCCAGTCGTAGTAGCCACCCTGTACCTCCTCGGTCGTTGCGGCGAGGTCGGTCAGGTCGACGAGACTCTCGGAGAAGAGGTACGGGATCGTGTCCCAGAGTTCGACGATATCCGGCCCGGCACCGGCCTGGACAGCCGACGTTGTGCGCGGCTGGAGGTCGGGCCAGTTGATGAAGTCGACGGTGACATCGACGCTGTTCTCCTCGCCCCAGGCTGTCGCCTGCTCCTGGAAGAGGTCCTGGGCGGCGGGGACGAACGCCGTGCTCATCAGCATGTTGAGGCTGCCACCCTGGAGGAATGCCGGTGCGCGGTTGGGTGCCGCCGATACGTGGCCGGTTGCGCCGAGTACGCCAGCCAGGGCCGGTGCGGAGAGTCCGAGCGCGGACGCGCGCTTCATGACCGTTCGCCGCGAATACTTCATGGCGTTGGCTTCGGCGATGAGCTGAGCGGATCGATCCTTGGTCATATCAAGCCTTCCTCAAGTCTGCGTGATGGTCACGCCCTGATGTGGTTGACGACTTCGGGGTCTCTCACTGCGGGACGGCACTCCAGCCAGCGGCATCCTCCTCACGTGTTGCGCGGTGCGTTGCAACGATCATACCCGTCTGGTCCAACTTCGTGAACCCCGGGTGCTCGACACCGGGAATCCCCCGGAGGGGTCCGCCTCGGGCTCCACACCCAGATTGTGTTCATCTGAAGGAAACGCACCCCCATTGTGACAGGGAATCGCCCAAACGCCAATATCGTGCATGGTTTCACAATCTTTGCTTGCCAACTGCAGGAATACGATGCCTTCCACGGCCGATGGTTCTTTGCTAGGCTGCCTCAACAGAGTCTCGCTAGGTGCCAGTCAGGAGCTTTCAACCATGCGCGTGAACCATGTTCGTCATCGCCTCGCCGGCGGGGAGCCGTCGATCGGCACCTGGCTGTCGCTGCCCTCTCCGGAGGCCGCGGAGTACATCGCCGAGCTTGGACTCGACTGGCTCGTCGTCGACACCGAGCACAACCCCATCGACATCACCACGCTGGCGCGGATGTTCGCGGCCATGCGGCCGTCCGGCATCGCGCCCATGGTGCGTATCCCCTGGAACACGCCGGAAAACGTGAAGCGCGTGCTGGATGCTGGCGCCTGGGGCATCGTCTACCCGATGGTGAATTCCCGCGAGGAAGCGGAGCGCGCCGTGGCGGCGGCACGCTACCATCCGGCCGGCACCCGCTCCGTCGGGGGCGGACGCCACGGAATGAGCTTCGAGACGTCGGTCAAGGAGTACTACCAGAACGCCAACGACGAGGTGCTGGTGGTTGTGCAGATCGAGCACATCGACGGAGTCAACAACGCGGATGAGATCCTCAGCGTGCCTGGCGTCAACGCCTGCTTCATCGGTCCGAACGACCTGGCAGCCTCGATGGGTCACGGACTCGGGGTCGCCCTTGAGACGGATATTCCCGAGGTTGTCGACGCAATCAGGATCATCCGCGAGACCTGTGTGAAACACGGAGTCGCACCAGGAATCCACACCTCCGGCGCCGCAGCTGTCCAGCGTCGTATCGATGAGGGGTTCCAGTTCTGCGCGATGGCGAGCGAGCTGCGGTACATGGTGGGCTCGCTGGGCGAGGATCTGGCGACGATCGACTGGTCCCCTTCCGATCGCACCGGCAAGGTCGGTGGCGTCGAGGCAGAAGCCGGTACCGTCGTACGGTACTGATCCGGAGTCACTGTCGCAACTGAAGTTGCACACAGGAGCGCATGGTGTCGTACAACCCATCGGATCACCTGTTGTGGGATTTCTGGTTCGCCCCGCCGCAACCCGGCGAACCGGTTCACCTCTTCTACCTGCGCGTCCCGGCGACGATCGGAGATCCGGAGGATCGCCATTGGCAAGCGGAGGCGGGGCATGCGACCAGCGCTGACCTGATTCACTGGGAGGATCAGGGTGTCGCGCTGCGGCCTGCCTCTCCGCCCGCCTGGGACGACAAGGCGATCTGGACCGGGTCCATCTTGCGCCACGGTGAGACCTGGTATTGGTTCTACACCGCGCTCACACATGCCGATCGCCAGCAGCGAATTGGGCTGGCGACATCCACAGACCTGTTAACGTGGGTTCGTCACCTGGCGAACCCCCTGCTCAGCGCCGATCTCGCCTGGTGCGAGTCCGCCGACGGCGCCGTGGCCTTTCGCGATCCGTGGGTGATCGCCGATCCTGAAGGTGACGGCTGGCTGATGTACATCACCACCCGTGTCAACCATGGACCTGTGGACGGTCGCGGCGTGATCGCCCTTGCGCGCTCTCCCAACCTCGTGGATTGGGTGCTGGAGGGGCCGAAAACGACCCCTGGCGACTTTGGCGAGCTGGAGGTGCCACAATATCTCGCCGTAGAGGGCAGGCACTACCTGTTGTTCTGTACCGGGAAGCCATCGGCTCGGCGCCAGATGAGGCCGGGAATCGATCCGTGGATCGGCACGCACTACCTCACAGCCGACGCGACGGCAGGACCCTGGCGACTCGCACCCGAGCCACCGCTGGCGGGCGATCCGGCCGGAACGTGGTACGCAGGGCGTGTGCTGGAGCGCGACGGCGATCGGTGGTTCTTCGCGTGGCGACGCCACCGGAACGGCAGGTTTGCCGGCGGGTTGTCGAATCCCGCGGCGGTGGCGATTGATACAGAGGGCGGGCTCAGGGTGGATGTTTCCCGACTGGGTGTTTAGACTGTATGTACATTTGGGGGTGGCGAATCCGATCGGTGCAGGCTGATTGCAGCACTCCCAATCACACACGCGGCACGCTCGAACCCACCCACTGGACGTTTGCATGCCAGGCTATCCCACATCCACGCCGTTGCGTCGACCCGAGACGGGTCACCCGGTGCCATGGCTTCCATGGTCCGCCAGTGTGCTGTTCCTGTTTGGCTTGCTGGCCGTCATCGCGACGGGGCTTGCGGTTTGGCTGGGACGGGACACGCCGATGATCAGCATGCAGGTCATCGACGACGACACCGGCACAGCCCTGGCCGGTGCGGTGGTGACGATCGACGGTGTCGCTTCCGTCGCCGGTCACGACGGTCGCGTGAGTGCTGCGGCGACTGGCGCACCGGCCGAGCTGCTGGTCGAGTTCGACGGGTACTTGAGCAAGCTCGGCAACGTGGAGCTGCCCGGTGAGACGACTTCCTGGGTGTTGTCTCTTCGCCGCGAGACGGCGATGCAAACCGCACCGCTCGATCAAGACCCGGCCAATGCCGGGGATACCGCCGCTGGTTCGACGGAAGCCGACACCACTGAGTCCAGCTCCGACCTTGCCGTGGCATCAGCCGCCACACCACAGGCCCCCGTGCCGGATGAGCGCATGGGAATGGTCACCGACGAACAGGGGCAACCGGTGCAGGGCGCCCTGATAACCGACGGCACGACTGCCCGCGTGACCGGCGCCGATGGCGTCTTCGCCCTGAAGACCGCGGATTTCGTCACCGATGCACTGCGTGTTTCCGCGCCGGGATACGCCGATACCACGCTCTCGCTCGCCGCGCCCGGCTCGTTGGCGGTCACGCTGCAGCTGCAGCCGGTCAAGGCGATCTACTACAACCCGAACATTTCGAACACGCCGGAGGATGTCGATCGGTTGATCAACCTGATCAACACCACCGAAGTCAACGCGATCGTGATCGATGTCAAGGAAGAGCTGATCTTCTATGACAGCCAGGTTGCGTTCTTCCGCGAGACCGACACCATACGGCCGATTCTCGATTTGCCGGAGCTGCTTGCGCGGCTCGACGAGCACGATATCTACACGATCGCCCGCCACGTCGTGTTCAAGGACGGCCTGGTCGCGGAGGCCCGCCCGGATCTCGCTGTGCTGAACGAGAACACCGGCGAGATCTGGCGAGACATGAACGGTGTGGCCTGGGTGAACCCGATGCTGCACGAGTTGTGGGATGCCAATATCGCGCTCGCCGTCGAGCTGGCTGAACTGGGGTTCGACGAGATTCAGTATGACTACGTGCGATTCCCAACGGATGGCGACATCTCAACGATGGATTTCGGCCTTCCGTACACCGAAGAGAACCGCGTCACCTCCATCAGCAAGTTCCTCGAACGCTCGAAGGCGGCGTTGCTGCCCACCGGCGCGAAGCTGTCGGCCGACGTCTTCGGCTTCACCACCCTCGTACCGGACGATCTGGGGATCGGCCAGGACATCACCGAGCTTGTTGCTCATGTCGACTACCTCAGCCCGATGGTCTATCCCTCGCACTTTCCGGATGGTGCGATGGGGCTGGATGGCCACCCGAACGACTATCCCTACGAGACGATTGAGATCAGCATGAGAAACGGCCGCGACCAGCTTGGCACGGCGTTGCCGTTGCGCCCGTGGCTGCAGGACTTTGACTTCTGGGACATGATCCCGTACGGCATTGCCGAAGTCCGGGCGCAGATCGACGCGGCGGAAGATGTCGGAACCTCGGGCTGGATGCTGTGGGATCCGGACAACATCTACACGGTCGGCGCGCTTGGCCCGGACGACGGAAACATGAGTCGTTTCCGCGCTCCGCAGGCAGTGATGCCGTCGCGTCACCTGCCGAGTGTCGCCGCGCGCATGATGGCGGTTACGCGGGACGATTGTCCAGCGCGCCAAGCACGTCGGTCGGCGTAAGCCAGTCGGCGCCAAACACCAGTTGCGTCTGGGTAGTGAAGGTCAGCGACCCGCCGAGCACGTCGGACGGCGACCCGGTGGCAATGATCTCGCCATCGCCGAGCATGATCACCCGGTCTGCGGTTTCCGCGACCAGCTCCACATCGTGCGTGGCCATCAGCACGGCGCCGCCGCGCTTCCGGTAGTCGTCGAGAATGCTGACCAGCTCTGCCTTGCGCCACGCGTCCATGCCGCGTGTCGGCTCGTCCAGCACCAGTGCCGCCGGACTTCCGGTGAGCATGATCGCCAGCGCCAGCCGTTCCTGCTCGCCACCGCTGAGATCGCGTGGATGGCGGTCTTCCTTGCCATGCAGGCCGACAAGGAGCAACATTGACTCGACATCCACCGGCTTTCCCCGTTGCCGTGCGGTGTACAGCAGCTCGTCGCGGACCGTTTCCGCGAACAACATCGCGGTCGCCTGCTGCGGGAGGTACCCGACCTCCCTGCCGATGTCGGCGGCGCCGATGCGCGTCGAGGAGCGACCGGCGATGGTCACCTCCCCTGTCGCGAGCGGGTGGTGCCCGAGCAGGGTACGCAGCAGGGTCGTCTTGCCGCTGCCGTTGCGGCCGATCACGGCTACGAGCTCTCCCTGGTGCATATCGAGGTCGACATCGCGCAGAATCCAGCGCTTGCCGTGCTGCATGCCCGCACCCCTGGCCGCGATGACGCTGTCTCCCGGCGCAATAGCGTGACGAGGCGGAGCCTCCGGCAGGGCAACATGCTGCGCCATGCGGCGGCCATCCTTCACCGTCAATGGCACCGGATCCCAGCCTAGCTGGACGCCCAGCCGTGTGATCGCCGGAAGGGCGATGGGGTCGATTCGGGCGGCGAAGTCGCGTGGCGCCAGCATCGACTGCGTATCGTCGTTGCACTCGATCCAGCGAACCCCATCGACTCGATGCAGCAGGCGCTCCAGCCGGTGCTCGGCGACGATGACGGTGAGTCCGAGATCCTCGTTGAGCCGTGTCAACGCGGCCAGCACATCCTCCGCTCCCCACGGATCGAGCTGGCTGGTTGGCTCATCGAGCGCGAGCAGCCGAGGGTGCAGGGCCAGCGCGCCGGCGATCGCCACCCGTTGGCGTTCCCCGCCCGAGAGTGTCGCCGGGTCACGATGCCGGAGGTGCGCGATAGACAGCAGGTCGAGCAGCTCCTCGACCCGCTTCCGCATGGTTGGCACGGGCGTGCCACGCTGTTCGAGCGCGAAGGCGATATCGTCGTCGACCCTGCCGGCAAGCATCTGGGCTTCCGGGTTCTGGAAGACGAAACCGACATGACCGCTCATGACCTTGGGCCCGTGCACGATGGCGGAGTCGCCGCAGATCACCACTGAACCGCCGAACTGACCTCCGGAAAAGTGCGGCACCAGCCCATTGAGGGTGCGAAGCAGGGTCGACTTTCCCGATCCGGATCGCCCGGCGACGAGGACGAACGCGCCATCGTCGATGCTCCACGTGCATCGATCGAGAACGACATCCGCTGCGTCAGGATATCGAAACGACACATCGTCGAGCGTGGCGATGGGTGCATCGACGTCGATGCCGTCGAGCGCGGCCCGGCCGATCACGATTCCACCTCGGTCCGCTCTGGTGCTGCCGGGGCGACGACAGCGGGGGCAAGGAGCAATGCGAAACCGGCGATGAGCCAAAGCGACATCGATGGCCAGGACAACTCGG
>JAUIGA010000102.1 GCA_030430125.1 Chloroflexia bacterium
TGGGCGAGCATTGCTTCCACCAGGCCCGCCGCTGGTCGCACGTCTGCGTCCATGGTCAGCACCCAGAAGGTATCACCGGCATGGTCCAGCCCAACCCGCAGGTTGTGCGCCTTCCCGTTCACACCATCCGGGACCGGTGTGCCATCGATCAGGCGGACGCGCGAATCCCGCCCGGACCACCGGCGAATGATTGCCTGTGTGCCATCGCACGAGCCACCATCGATGACGAGGATCGTGTCAACGACCTCACCCTGGGCGACCAGCCCCGCCAGACAGGGCTCGAGGCGCGACGCCTCGTTCAGCACCGGCACGAGCACCGTGACCGGCCCCTGACCTGGGGCATCCGGAGCCACCGGCTCGACCTGGCGGCCGCGCGCACTCGATGCCATGCGGGCAAACACGCGCACAGCCAGTACCGTCTGGATCGCCGCGAGCAGTCGCGCGAATGTTCTCATGACCACATCTCCAGCCGAATGCTGGCCGGACTATTTCCGATGCACGCAACCGTAATCATCCGGCACGGTATAACGAATGGGACCGCGGTCCGCGGCGTGTCGTCCCACCCAAACGTGAACGGATTGACCCCAGAATGTCCCAACGCATCGTCGTGATCGGCAGCGGATTCGGCGGTCTTGCGGCGGCGATTCGGCTCGCCATTCGCGGGCACGACGTCAACCTCATAGACAAGCGGGACAAACCCGGTGGCCGCGCCTACGTCTACACGCAGGACGGTTTCACCTTCGATGGCGGACCGACGGTGATCACCGCACCTTCGATGATCACCGACCTGTTCTCGCTCGCTGGACGCAACGTCGATGACTACCTGACATTGATCCCGGTGAACCCGTTCTACCGCATCTTTTTTCACGATCAGACCCATTTCGACTACAGTGGCGACTCGGCGACGATGATCGACAACATCCGCGCTTTCAGCACCGCACCAGACCACGATGTCGCCGGCTACAAGCAGTTCACCGCACTGACCGAGCGGATATTCACCAAGGGATTCACCGAGCTCGCGGACCGACCATTTCTCAGCCCGATGGACATGATCCGCATCGTGCCCGACCTGGTCCGGCTGCAGAGCTATCGCACCGTCTACGGCCTCGTCAGCAGGTACGTGAACGACGAAAGATTGCGACAGGTACTCTCGTTCCATCCATTGCTCGTCGGCGGCAACCCCTTCCAGACCACCAGCATCTACACACTCATCCATCACCTGGAGCGCGAGTGGGGTGTCTGGTTCGCCAAGGGCGGTACCGGTGCGATCGTGGAGGCGCTCGCCTCCCTCTTCACCGAGATGGGCGGCACCCTGATGCTGGAAACCGAAGCCGCCGAGATCGAAACGACCAACGGCCGCGCCACCGGCGTCCGCCTTGTCGACGGCCAGATGCTGCCCGCCGACATCATCGTCTGCAACGGCGAGGTCGCCGCCGCCTACCAGCGACTGTTGCCGTCGTCGAAGCGGCGGAAATACACCGATAGACGCCTGGCGCGCATGAGGTACTCAATGTCGCTGGTCGTGATCTACTTCGGCACTGACCGCACATACCGCGGGCAGGATGGCCCTGCCCTCGCCCACCATGACATCATCCTCGGACCGCGCTACAAGGGTTTGCTCCACGACATCTTCAACCGCAAGGTACTGGCCGAAGACCACTCGCTTTACCTGCACATGCCGAGCCAGACCGACCCATCGCTTGCCCCCGAGGGGTGCGAGACCTTCTACGTCCTCGCGCCGGTTCCTCATCTCGGCGGCGACACCGACTGGGCACGCGCCGCGGGACCCTACCGCAACCGAATCATGGCCTTCCTCGAAGATCGCTTTTTGCCGAACCTCCGCCAGCACATCGTCACCGAGCACATGATCGATCCGCGCCACTTCCAGGATGACCTGAACAGCTACCTCGGTTCGGCGTTTTCGGTGGAACCGATCCTGACACAATCGGCGTGGTTCCGTCCTCACAATCAATCCGAGGAGCTGCCCAACCTCTACTTTGTCGGCGCCGGTACCCACCCCGGCGCCGGTCTGCCCGGCGTACTCAGCTCGGCCAGGATCGCCGACGACCTCATTGCGGAGAGCGTCGGCACGTCGTGACTCGCTGTCGACCATCACGGCACCCATCAGGCTCGCGAGCGCCAGGCATCCGCCGAGAGCCGCACGCCAGCCGCTGTCATGGAGGCCATCCGCCGAGCTGCCAGGCTCATCAGCGCGACCGATGCCGAAGCACGCACCACTGACTGCACCTTGCGACGTCCCGGCACCACCGCACGAATCCGGAAGACATCGTGATCCATCGCCTCGATCTCGTCGAGAATACCGGCGTAGAGCCGCGCCGCTGTCAGCGTGGCGAGCCGACCACTGGGCGCAAGCGCACGAACTCCAGGCAGCGCCGTCGCGTACAGTTCTCGGGCGCGACAGATTTCGAACGCCATCAGCTCGCGGAAACCCGGACCGGGCTCTCCGGCCAGGATCGCTTCAGGGTCGCATCCGAATGCCGCAATCTCGTCCAACGGCAGGTAGATCCGGTCCATGGCCGCATCTTCGGCGACATCGCGCAGGATGTTGGTGAGCTGCATCGCGATTCCGAGGTCGGCGGCCTGGTCATGGGCGCGCGGGTTGACGCATCCGAGGATCGGAGCGACCAGCAGCCCGACCGTGCCGGCCACATGAAAACAGTAGGTGCGAAGCTCGTCCCACGACCGATACCGCGCTGGAACGAGATCCATCCGGACCCCCGTCAACAGGTCGCGTGCCGGCCCCTCCGGCACGCCGTATTGCGCGCGTGCGTGGGCGAACGCGACCGCTACAGGGTGCCGTGGCTCGACGAGCTCGCGCTCCCACGCGTCGAGCACGCGAGCGGTCTCCTCAGGCCCCTGATCACCAGCGCCGTCGACGATATCGTCGGTGATCCGGCACCACGCATAGGTCGCGAGCACGCCCCGCTTGCGTGCCGGCGGAAGCAGCCTGCTTGCGAGCCAGAAGGAGCGCCCGTGCGAACGCGCCACCGCTTCGCAGCGAGCCCAATCCTCCGCGGACGGAAGTCGGCGATCAGCAGCAGCCATGGTCGTCGCCTCCCAGGAGCCTGGCCTGCCGCAGGTCGGTCAGGGTTGCCGCTCCGGTGCCGAACATCGCCACTCGCAACTCCTCGCGAATCGTGACCAGCAGATCGATCGCCGCCATCTCACCCTGCGCCGCGGCACGCAACATCGGACCGGCGAATCCGGCAAGGTCCGCGCCCAGCGCGATCGCCTTGGCGGCATCGAGGCCGGTGCGTAATCCACCACTTGCAATCATGGGCAGTCCGGGCGCCGCCTGCCGCACCATGCGGACACTCGTCGCGGTGGGAGTGCCCCAGTCGATGAACGTCTCGCTCACCCGCCGTGCGCGCTCGTCCCCGGCTCGATGGTGCTCGACCGCGCTCCACGATGTTCCCCCAGCGCCACCGACGTCGATTGCGGCCACACCGGCGTCCGCGAGTTGTCGCGCTACATCGCCGGAGATCCCGAAACCGACCTCCTTGGCGAGAACAGGCGTCTCCATCGCCGCACATACGTCGGCAATACGGCCCAGGAGCCCAGCAAAATCATGATTGCCCTCCGGCTGGAGCGCCTCCTGCATCGGATTGAGATGGAGGACGAGCGCGTCGGCACCGATCATGGCGACTGCTAGGCGGCACTCCTCCACACCAAAGCCGTTGAGCAGTTGGACCGCGCCCAGGTTTGCAAACAGCAGCACGTCCGGCGCGACATCGCGCACCTGGTACAACCGCGCGCGGGACGGGTCTTCGATCGCGGCCCGTTGGGAGCCGACGCCGATCGCGCAACCGACCTCCTGGGCGGCCGTCGCGAGGACGCGGGTGAGCTCCCATCCACGCTCGACGCCGCCCATCATCGACGAGATCAGCAGCGGCACTCGCAGGCGGTGCCCGAGGAATCGGGTACGTGTCTCCACCGCATCCAGGTCGAGCTCGGGAAGCGCGTTATGAACGAAGCGGATGCGTTCCAGACCAGTCGTGACCTCGCGAAACCGCACTGGCTCTTCAAGGTTGATCCGGATGTGGTCGTCCTTGCGCTGCTGGGTTGTGGGCATGGAGTCCATCATGGTGGTGGGCCCTCGCTCGCTACCAGGCAGAAAAACGCGCTCGCGCATCAGGCGATGCGACGCTCGTCAATGGCCCGGCCGATGCGCTCCGCCGGCCAGTCGGAGCCATACCTGCCGAATTCGTGGCGCAGCGCCTGCTCGAGCGAGAGGAATCCGAACTGGAATCCCGTCTTCTCCAGAACCTCCGGCCGCGTGCGCTGACTGGCAAGAACGACCTCCTCGGCGAGTTGGCCCGCAACGAACTTCATCACCCCGGCAGGAACACGGAAGAACGCCGGTCGGTGCAGCACTGCGGCCAGTGTTCGAGTGAACTCGTTGTTGGTCACCTCGTCTGGCGCGACGGCGTTGATCGGGCCTTCCAGTGCGTCGTTCACGATTGCTTCGTGGAGCACGCCAATCAGGTCGTCGGCGGCGATCCAGCTGAAGTACTGCTGGCCGTCTCCAAGGGGTCCGCCCACACCAAGACGGAATGGCTTCGAAATCAGCGGCAGCATGCCGCCTTCTCCGGCAAGAACCACACCGAAACGTGGATGCACCACCCGGATTCCGGCGCGCGCCGCAGGAGTCGCGGCCTGCTCCCAATCCTGGACAACTTCACTCAGAAATCCCTCGCCCGGACCTGAGGTTTCTGTGAGCACCTCGTCACCTCGGCTCCCGTAGAAGCCGACCGCGGAGGTTGAGACCAGCACGGCGGGCCGCCGTTCCAGCCCGGCAAGCGTGTTCGCCAGCAGCTGGGTGCCGTCGATGCGGCTGTCCCGGATCGCCGCCTTGCGTTTTTTCGTCCAGAGCCCGCCAGCGATCGAGGCTCCGGCAAGGTGCACCACGGCGTCCATGTTTTCGAGCGCGGCAGCGTCGATCTCGCCCGTCGAAGGGCTCCAGAAGATCTCGTCGGACTGGTCGGCACGGTCGCGGACCAATCGGAACACCTGATGCCCGCCGGCACGCAGGAATGCGGTCAACCTCTGCCCGACCAACCCGCTCGCACCGGTGATGGCCACACGCAGGGGCCCTTCCACTCGTGGGTCGGAATGGCGTGCCGTGTCGAGTCGCGTCCGGGCATGCCGCAACGCGAACAGCCGATCGAGCTCATCTTCGAGCACACCACCGGCCATCGACGTGCCGCGCGGCAGCTCCCATGCGAGCCGATCCTCAAGCACCGACCCGCCGCTGCCATCGGGAAGAAAACAATGCTCATGTCGCCAGGTCCGGAAGGGGCCATCGACCTGGACATCGGCAAATCCGGTTTCGCCATCGAGATGCTCGTGCTCCAGCGTCCAGGTCACCCTGAGTGGACCCGCCAGCGGCACCCGCACCGTCTTGCGCCCACCGGGCGAGATGGAGCCAGTGGACTCGACGACCTTCACATTGCGCCACGGCGGGGTGAGGCGCTCGAACGCGCCGGGAGATGCATGCCAGGCCAGGAGTTCTTCGGGAGCAACGGGGATGTTGGTTCGGTAGGTGCGTGTGGTCTGGCTCACGACTCGTTCCTTCCCGGGGATGCCCGGACCGAGGATCACGGTCCGGGCATCGCATCCCGCCACGGAGGCGGTCGGCGTTACCGGCCTAGCTGGCCGGCGCAGCGGCAGGAGACGGCACGACCAGCACCGTCAGGGTGCCGTCGGCCACCTGGCCGATCGCGAAGATCTCGTAGGTCATGCCTCCGTCGAGCTGCACGCCTGGCAGGGGCAGGGCGACGTCGGTCGTACCGGCCACGCGGACTTCGAGGTCGTAGGTCCCTGCCGGCACGTCCAGGTAATCACTGGCGTTCGGGAACGCGAGGCCCGGCACCAGCACGTCGCCGCCTGCTACAGCGACATCCACCGCTGGGGCATCCGGCGACGCGTGAATCACGCGAACTCGCGACGTGTCGAGATCGAGCTCACCAAGGCCGGCCTCGAGCACGACCGGGCTGATGCTCTCCAGCATTCCTGTGGCGGCCACGTGGTATCCGGTGCCGGCCTCGAGTGTGAGGGTGGCATCGATCACGGCGGTATCGGGAGCAGCACCGGTCGCCGTCACCTGGACCTGATGGTCGCCAGCGGGAACCGGCACCCAGCCTGAGAACGCGCCGAAAGCGAGGTTGGAAAGAGCAAGCTCCCCATCGACATACACATCGACCGCCGGAGCGTCGGGCGAGGCGTGCACGATGTTCACACAACTGTCACCCTCCGCGCCGATACCGAGCACCGCCGTGCAGGTCGTTGCGGACACAGTTGAGCCGGTCTGGATCGGAGACGGGACGACGAGCGCCGCCAGCGCACCGTCGGCGGCCGTGCCGATCGCGAAGACCTCGTAGACCGTGCTCGCGTCGAGTGTCACGCCCGGCAGTGGCAGAGCAACGTCCGCGGTGCCTGCGAGGCGAACCTCGAGGTCGTAGGTGCTCGCGGGAACCTCCAGGTATTCGCTGGCGTTCGGGAACTCCAGACCGGGAACGAGCACATCCCCACCGGTGACGGCCACGTCGACCGCTGGGGCATCGGGAACGGTATGAACCACGCGAACACGCGCGTGGCCTTCGCCGATCTCGCTCAGATCGGCAGGGTAAATCTGCGGGCTGATATCAGCCAGGAAGCCCGTGGCGGCGATGTGGTACGCCATGCCGGCGCCGACGGACACCGTCGCGTCGATCACGGCCGCCTCCGCACCGGTGCCGGTGGCGGTTACCTGAACCTGGTGATCACCGGCGGGGACTGCCATCCACCCTCCGTACCAGCCGAACGCGAGATTGGAGAGAGCGAGCTGGCCATCAAGGTAGAGATCGACATTTGGGGCATCGGGCGACGCGTGAACGACGTTGATGCATGCGTCGCCGTCGGCACCAATGCCGAGCGACTCGGTGCATGGATTCATGCCGGTCGCGACGGGTGAGGCATCCTGCGCCGCAGCGCCGCGAGCAGCCAATGCCAGCAGCAGGGTGAGGACGAGCAGGACTGTGGTGCCGGACAACGATCGCGGGGTCTGAAGTGCGGACATCGTGATCTCCTTCAAGTCGATAGCGATAGCCGAATCGCAAGCGGCGGCCGTCCGCTTCTAAATATCAACTTAAAGTATAAGTTTACTTTTGTCAATCACTCGTGCACAATGGCACCACACCCGTGCCCTCCGGCCATTGCCGGTGTTCGGCGCGAGTGGTACACCGTTTGGTGAACTGGAGGTTGCGCCGTGGGCACCGACGCCGAGCAACATGAATTGGACAGAGGTGCCCTGATGCCGATCGGCAGGGTCGTCGAGCTCGTACGGCGAGACCACCCCACCGTTACCCCGTCCAGCCTCCGCTTCCTCGAACGCGAAGGGTTACTCGTACCCACCCGGACTCCCGGCGGGCACCGCCTCTACTCCGAGGCGGATGTACAGCGCATCCTGCAAATCAAGGAGTGGCAGGCGCACCGCCTCTCCCTCACCGACATCAAGCAGCGCCTGCTCGATCGTGACAGCTTGCCCGATCCCACCGCCCTGACCAGATCATTTCTCGACCAGGTGTTCAATGGAAGCGTCGAAGCTGCTGGCCAAACCATTCTCGCGGCTGACGACCTTGGGGTCCCGCTTCACACCTTGTTCGGCGACGTCATCGAACCCGCCCTGATCGAGATCGGCCGTGGCTGGCAACACGGCACTGTCCTTGTTGCCCAGGAGAAAACGGTCTCCGAACTGGCCCGCGACATCATCGCCGAGCTTTCCCTTCGCCACGCCGCACCAGACCCGCAGGGACCTGTCGTGGTCGCGGCGTGCGTCGCTGGAGAGCGACACGAGCTCGGTTTGCGCATGATCGTGGGGCTGCTGCGCGCGGATGGGTATCAGGTTCGATACCTCGGCGCCGACGTCGAAACCGGCATCCTGCTCGATGCCGTTCGCCTACACCCTCCCGCTGCCGTACTGCTCTCGGCACCACTCGGCGCCGATGCCGCCCCGCTCGAGGAAACCATCGCGGCGCTGGTCAGGGAACGGGGGCCTTCCGGACTGCCGCACATCATCGCGGGGGGCCGAATGGCGATACGAGATCCGCAGCGCGTCTCTGCGCTCGGGGCGATTCCCGTCAACGGCGGGGGGCTGCGTGTGGTCACCCAAAAAGTGATGCGCTTGCTCGCGTCCAATCCGATTGGCGGCCACTGATGCGCATTTGGGATG
The DNA here is from genome assembly GCA_030430125.1 of Chloroflexia bacterium. GTDB lineage: Bacteria > Chloroflexota > Chloroflexia > Thermomicrobiales > UBA6265 > JACCVC01. Next base: position 8,231 of record JAUIGA010000102.1, read on the forward strand.
TTCCGCCTCATCAACTCTGCCGCCAACACCTGCTCGGCGAGCATCGGGAACTGCACGGGTTGTGGAATATCCTCACGCAGGGAAAACACGGGTACCGCCGCCACCCGGAGACCATTCGCTGGCAAGGTCGGCTCGCCGCGCTCTTTCAGCGGCACGAGAGGATCGTCGCGGAGATGGCGCGACGCGGCTACAACCATGCCTCGCCCCTCGATCCCGCACTGGCCACCGGCAGCCCGGTGCAGGATCGCTTCGTCGACCCCATCGAGCGCCAGTACGAACTGCTGCGAGCAAAGAAATGTGGCTGCAGGGTGGTCGCAGGGATTGACCCCCCGGCGCGCGACGGCGACCATAGCCGGGATTCGATCTGAGGACGCACGAAAGGACCAACACCTCGATGCCGACCACAACGCCCCCGGCAATCCCTGACTGGGGACCGCTCGCAGCGCAGCTCGCCGACATCCCCGACAAAATGCGCGTCTCGGTGGCCGCACGGCACCTGGCCTCGGGCAGCACGCTCGACCACGACGCGGAACGCGAGGTGAGCTCCGCGAGCACGATCAAGACGCTCATCCTGGCCGCCATCGCCCGGGCGATCGATGCAGGGCGGCTCTCGCCCGACGACGATGTCACCGTCACCGAGGAGATGCGCTGTCCCGGCTCCGGTGTGCTCAACTGGCTCCACGAGGGCATCACCCTGCCGGTGCGGGACCACGCCTGGCTGATGATCGCGATCTCCGACAACACCGCGTCGAACGCCATGATCCATGCCGCCGGGCTGGACGCGATCCGGCAACTTGCCACCGAGCTCGATGTCGCGTCCATCAAGCTCGAGCGGATGTTCATGGGCACGCCGCCACCGGACCAGGCGCACCGCAACCGCGTTACCGCGCGCGCCCTGACCGATCTCCTCACCGCGATCTGGAACGACACAGCCGCGTCGCCGGAACAGTGCGCGTGGATGCGCCAGCTGCACGGCGACCAGCAACATCGCGATCGGCTCGCCCGTCACCTGCCTGATGGGGTGTCCTACGCCGGCAAGACCGGCACCCTCACCGGTATCTCCCACGACATTGGCGTCATCGAGGGCCCGGCGGGCAGGGTCGCCATCTCGGCCCTGATCGAAAGCACCGCCAGCAAGTACGAAGACGACGCCTTCCTCGGCGCGATCGGCAAGGCCGTCGCTGACATCGTGTCGTGACGATGGCCACAACCGAGAAACCGTCATGCAGAGCGCAGCGAAGCATCTCCGCGCGAAGCGCCGGCACCTCCGGTGCCGAACGGGACAAGGAGCCACCGCGCTATTCCGCCC
>JAUIGA010000103.1 GCA_030430125.1 Chloroflexia bacterium
CCGGGTCTGACTCTGCTCGCGCAGGAACTGCTGCACGTAGAACGGGCCAAGCCCGCCCTTGCCCGACGAACCGCTCCCCTTCCAGCCGCAGAACGACTGGCAGCCGGGCCAGGCGCCTGTCGTCGCGCCACCGGCACGGTTGGCGTAGACGACGCCGGCGACGATCCGGTCGAAGAAGGTGCCGATCTCGGCCTCATCTTCGGTGAAGACACCTGCGGTCAGGCCATACTCCGTGGCGTTCGCCTCATCGAGCCCCTGATCGAGCGAATCAACGGGAGCAACCGCGACGAACGGCAGGAACAACTCTCGCTTGAAGAGATCGTGGTCGAGTGGCAGGCCGTCGACGATGGTCGGCTGGACGTAGGTTCCGTTGGCATACTCGCCGTCGGTCAGTACCTCGCCACCGTGCCGGACATTGCCATCGCGCCTGGCCGCGGCGGCCGCCTCCTCGAAGCGCCGGACTGCGCCATCGTCGATGACCGGTCCGACAAAGACCTCCCGGTTCAACCCATCGCCGATGACCAGTTCCTGTGTCCTGGCAATCAGGTTGTCCATGAACGGCTCGTAGACGTCGCGTTCGACGTAGACCCGCGAGCAGGCCGAGCACTTCTGGCCAGAAAACCCGAACGCCGACCGCATCACGCCGGTCGCGGCCTTGTCGAGGTCCGCATGCTTCGTGACGATCGTCGGGTTTTTGCCGCCCATCTCCGTGATGATCGGCTTGGGGTAGTTGGTGGCGAACCGCTTGTAGAGATCGAAGCCCACCTCCTTCGATCCGGTGAAGACGACACCGTCGACGTCCGGATTTGTCGCGAGGCTGTCGCCGACCTCTCGTCCACCACCGGTCAGGAAGTTCACCACACCGGCAGGAACGCCTGCATCGAGGTAGGCGCGCGCGATCTCGTACCCGGAAAGCGGCGTCGCGCTGGCCGGTTTGAACACGATAGTGTTGCCGGCAGACAGCGCGCCAGACGACATACCCGCGCACAGGGCGTGCGGGAAGTTGAACGGGCCGACCACTGCCCAGACGCCGAATGGCCGCAGGATCGAGACGTTGTGCTCTCGCGGGTCGATGGTATCCATCGGCGTCACGAAGCCGTTGGCGTCTTCGACCTGCTTCGCATATTCGGAGAGCAGGTCTGCCCCCTCCTCGACCTCGCCGATGGCCTCCGTTCTCGACTTCCCGGTCTCGAGGATGAGGATCGCGGAGAGGAGGTACTTGCGCTCCCGAATCAGGTCCGCCGCCCGCCGGATGATCTCGACGCGTTCCTGCCACGGGCGACCGGACCACGCCGGGAAGGCCGCCTTCGCCGCAGCCACGGCCCGATCGACATCCTCACCGATCCCTTTCTGGAACGATCCGATCACTACATCGCGGTTGGCTGGTGCCCGTACCTCGAAGGTCTCTCGGCCGGTGACTTCCTCGCCATCGATGATCAGCGGCCACGACTTGCCGAGGTTGGCTCGCACCTGCTCGATCGCTTCATCGAACCTCGCGTGCATCGCCTCGATCTGCTCAGGTGTGGATGTGTAGGTAATCTTTTGGTCTGCCATGGTCATGATGTCATCCCCTTGCGCCAGCACTTGAACCCCGACTTCAGTTATATTCACCTTCGATCTGAGTGACCTCGATCTGATTGCCGAACGGGTCACGAATCTTGAATCGCGGCCGACCCGGAATCGGCGTCTCGTCCTCAATGGCAACGCCACTAGACTTCAAACGTTGTCGCCAACCGTCGAGGTCGTCTACTTCGATGCACAGGTGCTGCCCGGGCGAACCACCATGGCCATCTTCAGTGAATACATGGAGCTCATGATCGCCGTCGCCGAGGCGAAACCAGGCAATCCTGGAGGAGTCAAAGACGCTGGGAACTGGCTTTTCCTCCAGACCAAGCGATTCGCCATAGAATGCGCGCGCAGCCTGCATGCCGCCGGAAGGCATCGGGATACTCACGTGCTGAAGCTTCACAATGGTCGTCATATCGAACCTTGTCCTTTCTACCCCTTGAACGCTCGTACCGCACCGAACGCATCCGAGATCATGCGCTTCTTCGGCATGCCGCCAAACAACCCGAGTATCTCATTCTGGATCTCCTTTTTCGGCTTGCCGCTCACCGTCAGGTAACGTCTTGCCGCCTCGGACATCAATTCCGGGTACTCACCGAACAACCACGGTCGTTCGTGCGCGAACTCGGTCATGTTCCGGATCTTGTGCAGGTCCTTCATCACGAAACTGTCGTCCAGCAGCTCGCGATACCGTGAAAGCCCGGTCACGGAGTAGTCCCCGGCCTCGGCCGCGTGCACGATCGCCTGTGCGGCGAATTTGCCGGACATCATTGCAAGATTCACGCCCTCGCGGTTGAGCGGATTGACGAGACCGGCGGCGTCGCCCACCAGCATGACCCCATCGCCGTACAGGGTCGGTAACCGCTTGAACCCACCTTCGGGAATCAGGTGCGCGGCGTACTCTTCGAGCTCGGCACCCTCGATCAACGGCTGGATCGCTGGATGCGCCTTGAACCGGTCAAGCATGTCGTTGACGTTGCGGCCGCTGGTCATCAGGTCGGACAACAACGCCCCGGTGCCGATCGAGAGCGAGTCCTTGTTGGTGTAGATGAATCCGTACCCAAGCATGCCCCAGGTGCTCTCGCCGAAGATCTCCAGCGCTGCCCCCTTGCCCTCGGGCAGGTTGAACCGCTCCTCGATCACCTTCGCATCGAGGCGAAGCGTTTCCTTGGCCACCAGCGCTTGCTCGTGGGGTTGCCATTCCCGATGCAATCCGGCCTTCTGACCGAGGAGGGAGTTTGCACCGTCGGCGAGCACCACGACGTTGGCGAGCAACTCGCCTTCCTCGTCACCTGTGGTCACTCCGACCACGGCGCCGTCCTCCCAGAGCAGGTCGGTCACCGTGAACTCCGGATAGATCTCAACCCCCTCCGCCTCGGCGCGAGCGGCGTACCACTGATCGAACTCCCCTCTGAAGGCCGTGTACGCGTTGTACGGTTCCTGCGCGAGGCGCATGGACTTGTAGGATGCGGTCATCGCCGCGTCGGAGGTGAGGAGCATGTAGCGCTGCTCGATAATCGGGCGTTCGAGCGGGGCGTCCTCCTCGAAGCCCGGGATCATCTCCTCCGTCGGCTCACGATACAGGATGCCTCCCCAGGCGTTCTTGGAGCCCGGGAATTGCCCACGCTCCAGCACCACCGGGGACAGGCCCGATGCCGCAAGCTCGCGGGCGGCGGTCACCCCCGCCGGACCCGCGCCGACCACGATTGCGTCCAGCCGCTCTTCCGCCATCTCTCAAAAGCTCCTGGCTGCAAGACGGTCGCCTCGCTGACACCGGGCAGGGGCCTGCCTGATCCAGGCGATGCGTTACCCGTTCGCTGCTTTCAGTTCCGCGATCACCGCCGGCACGACCTCGAACAAGTCTCCAACAATGCCGAACGAAGCCACCTTGAAGATCGGCGCATTCGGATCCCGGTTGATCGCGACGATAAAGTCGGCATTCTGAACGCCAACGAGGTGCTGGACTGCTCCGCTGATGCCAACCGCAATGTAGAGCTTGGGGGATACCTGAGCGCCCGTCTGGCCGATCTGGTCCGAATGCGGTCGCCAGCCAGCATCTGACAGCGGCCGGGTTGCCGCGACGGCGGCATTCAACTCGGCGGCGAGCTCCTCGATTAGCGCGAACTTGTCCGGCTCGCCCAAACCTCGCCCACCGGCCACGATACGCTCGGCTGTGCTCAGCGCCTGTTTGCCTGCCCCTTCTGGCGCTTCCGGTGGCGCGACCGCCAGAGCGAGATCGGCTTCGGACAGGTCGACATCCAGCGCCCGCACCGGCGCAGAACCGTCTCCAGCCGCCGCCCGCGGTGACGAGCCGGGGCGCATTGAGATTGTGGCAGGCCCGTCACCCTCGAACGCGACCGCGCTCTGGACCCGGCTCTCCAGCATCGGGCGGGTGGCCACGACCTTGCCGTCGGCGAACGCGACACCAACCGCATCCGCGGCATGGCCCGTTCCCAGTCGCGCGGCTACCCGGGGCATGTAATCGCGACCCGACGTTGTTGCCGGTGCCAGCACCGCCGCCGGCTGCACCTCGTCGATCAGGCTCGCGACGACCGTCGTCCAGGCGGTTCCTCGATACGTCGCCAGATGCTCGTCGTCGACCGTCACCACGGCATCGACACCGACCACCCGGGAGACCGACTCCGCCGGTGCCGCAACTCCCGCGCCAATGACGCCGACAGTCACGGAGCCACCCATCGCATCCGCGAGGCTCCGTCCCGCGGTGATTACCTCCAGAGAGACGGGCTTGAGCTCACCTTCGGCGTGCTCAACGAGCACGAGTACCCCTGATCCACCTGCCATGTACCGCGATTCCTTCCCGCTCGAATATCGTCCGATAGCGTCGACCCGGTCGGTCAGGACGCCACCAGCTTGTGTTCCCGCAGCCACGCAACCAGGTGCTTCGCGGCATCGGTTGCGCTTTCGCCCTGGATCACAATGCCCTCGGCTTCCCGTTGCGGTGCCTTCGGCTCCGACCAGGTCAGGCGCGATCCACCCTCGGAGGGTGTGGCCGCGACACGTTCGACCGGCTTGCGCTTGGCAGCCATCATTCCCTTGATCGACGGATAGATCGGCTCATCCGTCGACGACCCCGAGATCACCACTACCGGGAGTGGAGCTCGTACCTGCTGATAGCCGCCTTCGGTGTCCCGCTGCAGGCAGACGGTATCCCCATCCACATCGACAGCCATGACGCTGGAGACGTGCGGCATGTCCAGCAGCTCGGCCAGCTGCGGCCCCACCTGCCCGGACTCCAGATCGTCCGACTGCTGCCCGAGGCAGACGACCTTCGGATCCAGCGGCGTGATCGCGGCGGCGAAGTTGCTCGCCATGTCGAGCGAATCGCGTGCTGCCTGATCATCCATCTCAATGTGGATGCCCCGATCGGCACCCATCGCCAGCGCCCGGGTCAGCGCATCCTTGGCGGCGGCTGGTCCGGCTGTGACTGCAATCACGTCGCCGCCCAGCTTTTCCTTCAGCTTCAACGCATGCTGGACGGCAAAGGCGTCGAAGGAATTCATCGCCTTGCCCGAAACACGCGCCGTGCCGGACGACGCATCGACCCGGACAGCATTCATGTCCGGCACCTGCTTGACGAGGACCACAATACTCATGCGTTCTCCTCAGTACCACGCCGCGCATAGGCCGGCGTTCGCTTTTCGATGAAGGCGGTCATGCCTTCCCGTTGCTCATCCTGTCCAAACACGTCGGCAAACGCCCGTGCTTCCTCAGCCAACGCACCGGCGAAGGCGGTCCCTCGGGTGAGCGCCACGAGGCGCTTGGATACCCGTACCGCCGATGGTCCCGCATCGGCAATCGACGCGGCAACGCGGCCAACCTCGTCCATGAGGCTATCGCCGGGATGTACGGCATTGACCAGGCCGATGCGCAGGGCCTCGTCGGCGGCGATTCGCTTGCCGGTGAAGATCATCTCGGCGGCATAGCCTGGGCCGATGGCGCGAGCGAGCCGTTGCGTGCCCCCCCAGCCCGGCGGGATGCCGAGCAGGACCTCGGGCTGGGCGAACACCGCATGATCGGCACTGTGCCGGAAATCGCAGGCCAGCGCCAGCTCGCATCCGCCGCCAAGCGCGAACCCATTGACGGCGGCGATGACCGGCTGCGGCAACTGCTCGATCTTCGACGCCACCGCGTGACCGAGTCGTGCGAACTCCAGAGCTCCGTCTCTGTTCTTGCCGGCCATCTCCTTGATGTTCGCCCCGGCGATGAACGCGCGATCGCCAGCCCCTGTGAGGACAACGACACGGACCGCGTCGTCCCGGCCGGTCTCCGCGAGGACGCGGCTCAGCTCCACCATCATGGTCGAGTCGAGCGCGTTGAGCCGCTCCGGGGCGTTGACCGTGATGGTGGCAATGCCGTCGCGTTGTGCAACGTCGATACTCATGTCAGGAATTGGCTCCTTCTACCGACTGCCGGTGCTTGACCGCCACCGCGAGATACCGGCCGGCAATCCCGTCGAGATGCGCCTGCGCGGCGTCATCGAGCGCCGACCGCGACTTTGCCGGCACACCAACCATCACACAACCGTCCTCGACAACCGTCCGTTCGGTCACCAGCGCCCCCGCGGCAATCACACAGCGACTGCCAAGCGTCGAATAGGACATGATGACTGCCCCCATGCCGACCAGCGAGAAATCGCCGATGGTCGTTCCATGGACGATGGCGCTGTGGCCGATGGTGACGTCGTTGCCGATGCTCACCGGAGCATCCATGTTGACATGGACGACCGCGTTGTCCTGGACATTGCTTCGGTCGCCAATCGATATCGGAGCGATGTCACCTCGCACGGTCGCGTGATACCAGACGCTCGCGCCGGCTCCGACCGTCACATCACCGATCACAACTGCGGTTGGCGCGATGAACGCCCCGTCGGCGATTCGCGGCCACACCCCATCGTACGGGAGGATCACCGCTCCGGGATGGCGGTCTCGGTAGATCTGTGCGGGGTTGTCCGGCAATGAGACCATGATCCTACGACCCCACCTTGATGACGATCGCGTCGCCCTGACCACCTCCGGAACAGATCGCGGCCACACCGATGCCGCCGCCGCGCTCTTCCAGCTCCTGGATCAGGGTGATGACGATGCGTGCGCCGCTCGCGCCGATCGGGTGCCCCAGCGCAACCGCGCCTCCGTTGACGTTCACCTTCTCGAGATCGAGTCCGAGCCGCTGGCTGGAGATCAACGTTACGCTGGCGAATGCCTCGTTGATCTCGAAAAGATCGACGGCATCGACCGAAACGCCGGCCCGTTCGAGCGCCGTTTCGATCGCCATCGCTGGCGTGTAGGCCAGGTACGGCGCGTCCCAGGCGGAGGCGGCATGGCCAAGCACAGTGGCGCGTGGCGTGATCCCGTTGTCCCTGGCCCACGACTCGGACGCGACCACGATCGACGCCGCACCGTCGTTGACCCCCGGCGCGTTCCCCGCGGTCACCGTCGAAGCGGGATCGAACGCCGGTCGCAGTTTCGCCAGCGCCTCCGCCGATGTGTCGGCTCTCGGGGCCTCGTCGGTGTCGACCACTGCGACCTGGCCCTTGCGACCCGGTACCTCCACCGGCGCGATCTCCCTCGCCATGCGCCCGGTGGCGATCGCCGAGACCGCTCGCTGGTGGGACCGCAGTGCCCAGGCGTCCTGCTCCTCGCGAGAAACCTGCTCCTCGGCGGCGACGTTGCCTCCGTGGATGCCCATGTGGCAACTATCGAGCGCGCACATCAGCCCGTCGGAGATCATCATGTCCTCGAAAACACCGTCGCCCATGCGGTACCCGTACCGGCCCTGGCGCACGATGTACGGGGCATTGCTCATGCTCTCCATGCCACCGGCGGCGATCACGCGGTAGTCGCCGGCTCGGATCATGGAGTCGGCCAGGGTGATGGCCCGCATGCCGGAGCCGCAGACGCGGTTGATCGTTTCGGCGGTGACGGTACGGTCGAGTCCGATCCCCATCGCGACCTGTCGAGCCGGGTTCTGACCGGCCCCACCCTGCAGCACCTGCCCGAAGATGACATGCTCCACCTGGCCGCGCTCGACGTCCGCCCGGTCGAGGCTCGCCGCCAATGCGCGCTGTCCAAGCTGCACCGCGGTCAGTGAGGCAAGTCCCCCGCCGAGTCTCCCGAATGGCGTGCGAGCACCACCGATCAGCACACTTCGCTCGCCCATGATGTATCTATCCTCTCGCCTTCGGGGCATCCGTCTACCGGGGGCCTGTTCCGCGCGCATCACACCTTCAGAACCCTGAGCCGCACCACTCCAGGCTGATCGAGCGGTGGATAGCCAGGTAGCTTCTCGATGCACGCGGTGGAGGGCCGTGCCGGCACGGTGCGACATCGAAACATGGCGCCCTTACCGAGCCGGCAGGGATTTACCCCTACGCCAACACAGCCTCGTGTGACTCCTGCTCGAACCCGACCGCGGGCGGCTGGGGACAGCGAAGCGGCTTGTCCTCGCGATACCCGAGGGCGTAGTCCGCCTGCAGCAGTTGATGGACCTCGCGGGTGCCCTCATAGATCACCGCGCCGCGCGCATTCCGCAGGAAGCGTTCGACCGGGTACTCGTTCGAGAAACCATACGAACCATGGATTTGGACTGCGTCGTCGGCCGACTGCAGCGCAACATCGCAGGCGTACCATTTGGAGAGCGAGGTTTCCTTGGTATTGCGAATACCTCGATTCTTGAGCTCGGCGGCCTTCATCACCAGCAGCCGCGACGCATCCTCGCCCGCGACCATCTTCGCAATCATCTGCTTGACGAGTTGGTGGTTCCCGATCGGCACCCCAAAGGTCTCGCGCTCGTTTGCATACCGCACACTGGCATCGAGTGCGGCGCGGGTCAGACCGACCGCGCCGGCGCCAACCGTGAATCGACCCTGGTCGATGCAGCTCATCGCGATCTTGAAGCCTTCGCCTTCCTCACCGATCCGATTGGCGGCTGGCACGCGAACGTTGTTGAACGCCAGCTCTCCGGTGTTGCCGGCGCGCACACCCAACTTGCCCTTGATGCTGGCGGTGGTGAGACCTTCCATTCCGCGTTCGACGACGAACGCGCACAGTCCCCGGTGTTTCTGGCTGCGATCGAGACTCGCGAACACAAGGAAGTGGTCGGCGACGTCCGCCAGCGAGATCCACATCTTGGCGCCATTGAGGATGTAGTCGTCGCCATCCCTCACCACCGTCGATTCGATCGCCCCCGCGTCGGAGCCGGCGTTCGGCTCGGTCAGGGCAAACGTGGCGATCTTCTCGCCTCGCGCCTGCGGCGTCAGCCATCGCTGCTTTTGCTCTTCGGTGGCCCACTGCCACAGCGAGAGACTATTCAGGCCGACGTGGACGCTCATGATCACGCGAAGAAAGGTATCGACGTATTCGAGCTCCTCGCAGGCAAGCGCAAGGCTGACGTAGTCCAGCCCGAGCCCACCGTATTCCTCCGGAATCGGCAGACCCAGAATCCCGGCCTCGCCCATTTTGTCGAGCACTTCGCGGTGGAACTCGCCCCGAGCATCCCAATCGTGGATGTACGGCGCGACCTCTCTCGCGGCAAACTCGCGCACCATGTCGCGAACCTGGATCTGTTCTTCCGTCAGTGAGAAGTCCATTCTGCCTTGGGTACCTTTCTGCGCTTCTGGGCCCAACGTCAATGTCGCCCGCTCGGGACAGTATACGGCACCGTTACGGCCCATTCTGCTTTGCGATGCGGGGCCCGCGAACGATCTCGCCGGCATGCAACACGACCGTCTCGCCGTCAGATGAGCGGTTCAGGATGAGCCCACCGTCATGGGTGATTCCCGTCTGCACGCCAACGATCTCGGCCTGTGGCAGCCGCACGGCAACCTCGACGTCAGCCCAGGCCAACCGCCGTTGCAGGTCTGCCAGGTCGGTGTCCGACAGGGAATTTTCGATCATGAAGTCGGACCATATACGACCC
>JAUIGA010000104.1 GCA_030430125.1 Chloroflexia bacterium
GAATCGTGGCCTTGCGTGCAAGCGTGGCGACACCGGCACCTTCGGTCGCAACGCTGCGCGACCGGAGGCAAATGGTACGACTGGACAATGGCTCCATTGTGCCCGATTCACGGCAATGGCGCATCCGTCGCAGGCACGTATGTCAGGGAAACCCGAGAATCGAGGTAGCGATGGCGCCGAGGATTGCGGCCAGGCCTGCGTCTGGCTCAGCTGGCGCCGGCTGCGACTGGCACCTGCTCCCGGGCGATCGGGCGGCGCATGGGGACGGCGATCCGGTTCCAGGTGTTGATGGCCGCGACCGCCCAGGTCAGCGCCATCGCTTCATCCTCGGTGAACTCGGCGGTCACCGCTTCCCACGCTGCGTCGTCGTGGCCAGCGTCGGCGATACGGGTGTTGTGCTCGGTCCAGGCCAGCGCGGCCTGCTGGCGGGGCGTGAACAGATCGCCGCACTCATGCCAGGCGGAGACGAGGTTGATTTGCTCCTGCGTGATGCCGAGCTGCAGCGCCCGCGGGATGTGCAGGGAGAGACAGTAGGCGCAGCCGTTGATCTGCGATGCCCGGATGTCGACCAGCTCGATCAACGACTCCTCCAAACCGGTGTCGCGGATTGCCCTCCCGACACCGGCCATCGACCGGTAGATCTCGCGTTGTGTCTGCGTGTAGTCGATGCGAAGGGACATGCGCGCCTCCTGGGGCATGATGCGGCCATGAAACCGCCGGTCCATGGTGGCCATGAACCGGCGAGTTGGGGAGAATGGCGTGGTTTATTCGCCGAACACCTTCGTCGGCTCGATCACGATGGTGACGCGTGTCTCCTCGGCGCTGCGGTACGGGTAGGTGTCGACACCGAGGTATTTCTTCGCCAGCCGGTCGATGACCTCGTCGCCGTTCGCCTCGGTGAGCTCGGACACCTTGCCCCGAATCTCGATGTAGCGCTGCGTGTCCGACGGATCCTGGACCATCACGGTGATCCTGTCCCCGCGCTCGACGAGGTTCTTGTGCTTTTGGCGCCCGACGGCGGTGTTGATGACGATCCTGCCATCCTCGATATCGCCCCAGACCGGGTTGACCTGGATCGACCCGTTCGGGTTGACCGTCGCCAGGTTGTACAGCACCGGCTGATCCAGCAGATCCTTGACGCTTCCGTTGATCTCGACCATGAAATCCTGGCTCCTTCTTGCGGCTCGACATCGCCGCACGCATAGCCGGTGGCGGCACGCGACGTGCCACCACCGAGACACTATCTTCTGGGAACCATTGCGCCACATCGGCGCGCATTCGTCAAGGCGATGGCTGCATCAGTCGCGTGGGTCGATACCGTGGCGGGCGGCGTAGGCAGCCGCGGCGGTTCTCGACGAAATGCCGAGCTTCGTAAAGATATTGGCGACATGCGTCGTCGCGGTGCGCCGGCTGATGGAGAGCCTGTCGGCGATTTCCTGGTCGGTGCAACCCTGGGCGAGCAGGCGGATCACATCGATCTGGCGGGGGGTGAGGATGCCCGTGGCCGGGGCGGTGGCACTGACTTCCCCGTGGCATTCGGCCCGAGACTCCTCCTCTTTCGCACGTGCGATGATGTCGCGCGCGTCCGCCATGGCCTGGTCGAGGGCATTCGAGCGACCGGTGGCGACCGCTCGCTCGAATGCCTGGCCACCGTGTCGCGATCGCAGTTCCTGGAGCAGCAGCTCGTGTTCGGGTCCTGCCGACGCCATGACCGGGATGCCGGCTTGTGCGCGCAGCGCCGCGCACGCGCCGGCGAGCCGCGCCGCGGTGAGTGCCGTATGCGGGGTAGCGAGGTGCACGATCCACTCCAGGGTGGTCAGCAGCGCCAGCGAGTCACCCAGCTCGCTCATGATCGTCAGGCTCTCGTCCATCCTGGCGGCGGCAACTGCCAGGTCCTGGTTGTCGAGCGCCAGCACGCCCTCGCCCAGTAGGGCCTTTGCCTCCGTGCGCCTGATGGCGTGGTGACGAGCGATGTCCAGGGCGGCGGCAAAGTGCTGTGCCGCGAGATCGGGATGGCCGCGACGACGAGCCAGCCACGCCTTGCCGCCGTGGACGCGCGCGGTTCCCTCGGGATCGCCGATATACCGGAGCAGCGCGGCGCTGCGGTCGAACAGCTCCTCCGCCAACTCGTCCTGGCCGCGGAGGAAGGCGACGTGCCCGAGCCGGTGCGAGGCGTCGGCCTCGCCCCAGCGATCGTCGGCCTGCCGATAGAGCGCAAGGACCTCCTCGTACCTGGCGGCGGCGTCGTCGAGGTTTCCCCGGATGGTGGCGGCCAGTGCGAGACTGGAGCGGAGCCGGGCGAGATCGAGCGGGTGGCCGGTGGGCAGGACGATCTCCAGCCCCTGCCGGGCCAGTGATTCGTAGGCATCGATGTCGCCACGGCGGTAGGCGACGCTGGAAAGGTGACGCAATGCCCAGGAGCCGGCGCGGAGGTCGTTCGCCGTCCGGAACCTGTCCAGGCTCCGTTCCAGGAACCTGGTGGCGGCGACGTCGTCACCCTGCACCATGCTGACCAGGCCGAGGGTGGTGAGCGCAGCGCCCGCGCCGCGATCGTCCCCCAGCGCATCGAAGACCGAGAGCGCGGCGTGGCTGAGCGCCTGGGCATCGGCATGGTCCCCTTGAGCCTGGCACAACATTCCGAGGACCTGCTGGGCGTGTGCCCGTATTGCGGCATCGGTCGAGTCGTCGCGTGTTTCGAGCAGCCTCGACAGGTGCCGCCGCCCGTCCGCGATTTCGCCAAGCTCCAGCCACAGGGGCCAGAGGGTGGCGGCGAGCTCCATCGCTTCGGGAGATCTTTCGCTGTCTCCAAGCCATTCGAGTGCGGCGCGAAGGTTGTGGCGTTCAGCCTTGAGGTCGACGCCGAGCTGTGATGCGGCTGGATCGGTTCGCCCTCTCGACGCCGTGCGCGCAACGTCGAGACACCACGTTGCGTGCCGTTCCCGGGCTGCGTCGAGCTCGTCGTTCTCCTGGAGCCGTTCCAGCCCAAACTCACGAATGGTGGCGAACAGGAAATATCGGGGGGCATCCGGCGTGCCGCCGAGCGACGGGGAAAGCCGGCGAACCAGATTGTGGTCGACGAGGGAACCGAGCCGGGTGATCGCGTCCTCACCAATGCCGGTCACCGGGCCAATGGCATCTGCCTCGAAGCTGCCGGCGAACACGGCGAGGCGAAGCAACATGGATTGCTCCGCCGGCTCCAGCAGCACATAGCTCCAGGCGATCGTCTCGCGCATGGTCCGCTGCCGGGCGGGGGCATCGCGGGGGCCGCCTTCGAGCAGGGGCAGGCGATGTTCGAGTCGTTCGAGCAGGATCCGGGGCGGGAGGATGCGCAGCCGCGCGGCGACCAGCTCGATCGCCAGCGGCAGGCCGTCGAGCCGACGGCAGATCGCGCCGAGGATCCGTGCCGTGTTGTCGGTGATCGTCAGGTTTACGCCTCGGTCGCGCGCGCGGGCAACAAGGAGCTGCACACCGTCGGACGCCAGGTACGTGTCGAACGGTGTCGGGTCGTCATCGCCGGGCACGTCGAGTGGAGGTACCTCGAAGACATGCTCAGCCGGGAGGTGCAGTGCGGCCCGGCTGGTTACCACCACGGTGATCGCGGGATTCGACTCGACCAGGTGGGCCACGAGATCCCTGGCGGCGATGACCTGCTCGAAGCTGTCGAGGAGGAGCAGACCCCGGTGTCCCCGCAGCAGGTCGCCGAGCTCCGGCACCGTGGCCCCTTGCGAAAGACCGAGTCCCCTGGCGATCGCGGCGGGGACGAGCGCGGGGTCGTGGATCGCCGCGAGCAGAACGAACCACGCCGGCCCGATGTCGCGGCTGACCGCCCTCGCCGCCTCCAGTGCAAGGCGGGTCTTGCCAGCGCCGCCAGGACCAGTCAGGGTCAGCAACCGCACATCCGGCCTCGCCAGAAGCGCCCGCACCTCGGCGACCTCTCGCGCTCGACCGACGAAGGTGGTCATCGGCACGGGAAGCGCCGCGCGGGGTACTGACACCTGTGCGGTCGTGGTCAGGGATTGGTCCCGTTGGGTGCGGGGTTGGTCGGGTGCGGTCATGCCTGCCTTCGACGAGATTCGATGTTGCGAATTCTGCGCAGGAACATATGCAGGATCGATGCCAGTGTCAACCGGACGGCGCCAGATACTGCGCCAACTCGCGCCGGACCTTGCCCCGCGCCCGGTGGAGCAGTACCCGTTCGTTCGCGTCGCTGATCCCGAACAGCGCGCAAATCTCCGTCGACGGCCAGCCCTCGATATCCCGCAGGGTCAGGACCGCGCGCTGTCGAGGTGGCAGGTGCGCTATCGCCTGGTGCACCATGGACAGCGCCTCCTCCTCGAGCAGCCTTTCCTCCGGCCATGCTTCCGGTGGGGCCGACCAGTGGCCCTCCCAGCGATAACCTGCCGGCAGGAACCGGTCGGGATCGAACGCGGCATCGGAGCCGTTCAGCGTGTCGGCGAGGTCGGAGAAGGAGAGCGAGCGCGCCGTCTTGCGGCGGCTGGAGCGCGCGCAGTTGATCAGGATGCCGAAGAGCCAGGTTCGCAGGGAGGCGCGCTCCGCGAACCGGTCGAGACCGTTCAACAGGGCGATCCATGCGTCCTGCGCGGCATCCTCGGCGGCGGCGCGATCACCGACATAGGCCATGGCGAGGTGGGTGAGTGCGGCGTGGTAGCGATCAACGAGCACCTCGAATGCGCGCTCGTCGTTGCGGCGAAGGGCCGCGACAAGCTCGATGTCCCCAGCGGTGGCGAGTTCGCGGCGCTGTGGGCCGCTGCCGTCGATCACGGAACCTGCCCTGCCGGTTGCGGTGGCTCGAGACCGGCCCAACAGAGCCTGAAGCCCCTACTTGATGAAGATTCGCCGTGCGTAACGTTCTCAGCCGTTCAGTCACCATAACGTACACGCCAGGGCAGGCGCCGTCAATGGTGCGCGGAATCGGCGTGCCGTGGCGATGCCCGGGTACCGGCGCGCGCAGTGTCTCGGTCAACCCATCAATTGAACGACGACCGGCTTGTCGAGATCAGGAACCGGTACGGCCCCGGCAAGCTCCCCCACACAGCGGACCTTCCGGGGGCTGGTGCTCCATGACGCGGCACCGAATGTGCTGTGCCATGGTTCGGTCACACGGATCGAGATGGTCAGGAAGGAGTCTGCTGATGCACGTCTCGGATGTCTTGCGATACGGCCAGCTCACGTTGCTCGGGACGCTGGATGGGCTGCCCGAGAACGGACGGGACCGCCCAGGCGCGTGCGGGGCGTGGTCGGTGAAGGACATCTTCGCCCACCTCGCATCGTACGAGCTGGTGCTGGTGGATGTGCTGCAGTCGCTGCGCAACGGCGACACGACACCTCACCTCGGCCGTCTCGTGGCGTTGGGGTCGGCCTTCAACGATGCGGAGGTCGAGGTGCGGCGTGATGCGAGCATGGAGGACGTGCTGGCGGAGCTGAACGACGCCCATGAACTGACCCTGGAGCTTGCCGGCAGCGTTTCCCCCGATCTGCTGCGGCAGGCAGGCACGATGCCCTGGTACGGCGAGGGGTATGCGATCGACGACCTGATCGTCTACCAGTACTACGGCCACAAGCGGGAGCACGCCGGGCAGGTCGAGGCGTTCCGCGACCACGGGCCCCAGGGGGAGTGGCGCGACGCGGGCTGATTCGCCCGTGCCATGGTCATGCCCGACCCACGCAAGGCGGCACGCGCAGCACGTACCGCCTTGTCGTGTGGTGCGGCCCCCGGTGTTGTCGGAACGATGTGCCCTGCTACCGCGCCAGCACCAGCGTGCCGGCCAGGATGTCGTGCAGGGCCTGCTTGCGCGCCGTGAATGCGGCCATGATGTAGCCGATGAGGAAAATGAGCGCGGACAGGATCTTGGCGAAATACCGTCCAGTGGCGCGCAGGAACGTGATGCGCTGGCCGTTCATGTCGGTCACATAGATATTCATGACCGACTTGCCGATCGTCGCCTGCCGTTCCGAGCTTTCCATGCCGGCGAAATAGAACCAGCCCAGAAGCGCGGTCACCAGCCCACTGGCACTCTCGTCCATACCCAGCGTGAGCAGCCCGCCGATGATGCCCAGCAGGATAACGTCGATCAGCCAGGCCACGAAGCGCTTCCAGAAGCCGGCATATTCCATGGTTGCATCGCTCCCGATCTCTCCCCCAATAGATTGGAACCCGCGTCCACGGTAGCACACGGACACGCGACTGCATACATTCCAGAGAAGCGGCGGGTTCACACCAACCCGAGACGGATCGCAACCGCGACAGCGGCGGCGCGGGACCGAACATCCAGCTTGGTGTAGATGTGACCGGTATGTGTCGTCACCGTGCGGTGGCTGATGAAGAGGAGTCCGGCGATCTCGGCGTCGCTTCGGCCATCCGCCATGAGGCGCAGTACCTCCAGCTCCCGCTGGCTGAGTGGCTGGGTACCGGGTGGCATCGTCGCATCGAGCCCTTTCGGCCGGACGGTCGCGCCGAGCAGCCGCTCGGCCTCGGCGATCGCCTTCGGCAGCGAAAGCGCTGCGCCGGCCGTTTCTTCCGTTCGCCGTTGTGCGGGGGACAGACGGTTTCGGGCAGATGCCATTGCGCGGTCGTAAATGGCGCGTTCGGGGAGCGCTTGCCCGATGCCGATACGTGAGCCGTGTATATCGGCGGCGGTGAACAGGCGCAACGCGGGCGACGGATCTCGTTGGGTGGCGACGAGCACCGCGACTCGACGCAGGACCTCGACGATGCGCTCGATCGTACCGATCTGCAGATACAGCGCAAGCGCTTCGGTGAGGGCTTCGTTTGCGCCGCTGTCATCACCCTGCATGCCACGCACGAGCCCCAGATAGGACAGCGACGCCGCCGTGCTCCAGGGATCGCCCATCTCGCGGCCCATTGCCAGCGCTTCGTCCAGATGCCTGGTCGCGCGGGACAGGTCGTCCTGCCCGACCGCGACGACACCGAGGTGGTAGAGCGTCACGCCGACGTTGACCCGATCGTCGAGGGAGGCGAACAGCGCGTTCGCCTCGGTGAATGCGCGGGCCGCGTCGTCGTACCGCCCGATATCCTCCGCGACGTTGCCAAGTCCCGTCAGCGCGTAGGCCATCCCGGAGGCATTGCCGGCGTCCCGCATCCTCCTCAGACCCTGCAACAGCACCTCTCGGGCCTGCTCCTGGTCGCCAAGAAAATGCAGGATCGTGCCCAACCCGACCAGCGCCCTGGCGCGCGCGGGAATAGCATCCTCCACCGGGGCGGCGAGCGCGCGCTCCAGCCATGCGCGGCCCTCGATCAGGTGGCTGTGGTAGTACCAGAACAGCCAGAGCGAGGCGGCAAGCTCGACCCCGATCGCGGCGAGGTCCGGATCGGCTCCCTCTCGCAGGGCCCACGCCAGCGCCGCCCGGATGTTGGGGTGCTCGGTCTCCAGCCGGTCGACCCACACCGGATCGACCTCGTGCACGAGGTGTGATTCGCCCTCCGTCGCGATGGTCAGGCAAATCCCGGCGTGGGCGTCCCGAATTGCATCTTCCTCGCCGCTGATGGACAGCTGCTCCTGGGCGAACTCGCGGATGACGCTCAGCATCGCGAATCGCGGCTCCAGACTGCCGGGTGTGGCGTCGCTCGACCGCACGACCAGGTTGTGGTCGATCAGCGTCGCCAGTTGGTCGACCGCGAGCATTGGATCCCGGTCAACCGGTGGCACGTCGGCGATGGTCTCGATCGCATCGAGTGTCGCGCCGCCCTCGAACACGGCCAGGCGACGGAACAGGCGCTGGGCGCTGGGCGGGAGCAGGCCGGAGCTCCAGGCGATGGCGGTGTGCATGGTGCGGTGCCGCTCCGGCGCGTCGCGGGGGCCGCCGGCGAGCACCGCCATGCCCCGACCCAGGCGGTCGCGCAGCTCCGGGGGCGCCAGCACGCCGGTGCGGGCGGCGGCGAGCTCGATCGCCAGCGGCAGCCCACTGAGGCGCTCGCAGATGTCGCGGATCGCGGCGATATCGCGGGAATCCGGGGCGAAACGAGGTTGCGCCTGGCGGGCTCGCTCGATGAAGAGGCGTACGGCGTCCGTCTCGGCGTCCGCGATCGATCCCGGTTCCGGTGACGTGATCGGGAGCGATGGCACTGGGGCCACTATCTCGCCCGAGAGTCGGAGGGTGGTGCGGCAGGTCACAAGCACCTTCAGCGCCGGGCAGGCGTTGAGGAGGTCGGCCACCAGCGAAGCGGCGTCGACGACCTGCTCGAAATTGTCGAGGACCAGCAGCCCGTTGCGAGACGCGAGGGTATCGCTCAGCGTGTCTGTCGTCTCAACGCCGGGGAGCACGTCGATATCGAGTGCACGGGCGATGGTCCGGGTGACCAGGTCGATGTCGCTGACGGCCGCGAGCGAAATGAACCAGACGCCATCGGGAAAACCCTCGACGGAGCGCGCCAGCTCGATGGCAATCCGGGTCTTGCCGACGCCACCCGGGCCGGTGAGCGTGAGGAGGCGCACGTCGTCGCGCAACAGGGTGGCACGCAGCTCCTCGAGCAGTTTCTGGCGACCGATGAATGTCGTGAGCGCAGGCGGTATCGCCGTCCCGGGGCCACCCAGGGGACGCAACGCGGTTGCCACTGTATCCTGTCCAGGATCGCCAGGCGGAGACGTCAGCATGGGCATGCTCGTGCACTTGTGCCGAATTGCGTCTTTCATCATGCTGGCGTTTCGTTGCGATGTCAAACCGGAATGGCGAGAAGGTGCGGGTTCGAATCATACGGAGGAGCAGGGGCGTGAGCACGGCATCGGTGACGTTCTTCAGTGACGGCCTCGGCAAGCGGGCGAGCTACAACGTGATCCTGCCCGACGAGGGCGAGGGGCCGTTCCCGGTGCTGATGCAGCTGCACGGGTTGAGCGACGACGGCAACTCCTGGATTCAGCGGTCGAACCTGGTGCGCCACGTTGCGGGGTTGCCGCTGATCGTGGTGTTGCCGGACGGCGGCACCTCGGGCTACCTGAACTGGAAGGCGTCCGACCGGCTGCACAAGAACCGGTACGAGGACGTGCTGATGACCGACACCCCGAACCACGTGCAGCGGCACTTCAACGTGCGCGACGGGCAGTGGGCGATCGGCGGGTTGTCGATGGGCGGCTACGGCGCGATGCGACTGGGTCTCAAGCATCCCGAACGGTTCTGTTCGATCTGGGCGCACTCGTCGGCGTTTCACCTCCATGGTGGGCTGGACCCGGCCTTGCTGGAGGGGGCGATCGACGACGCGAACGTGTTCAAGGTCGCGGACGCGCTCGTCGGTCGTGACGACCTGCCGGTGATCGCGTTCGACTGCGGCACGGAGGACGAGCTGCTGGAGTACAACCGGCAGTTCCACGAGCACCTGCAGGGGCTGAACATCGAGCACCGCTACGCCGAGCATCCCGGCGCACACAACTGGGACTACTGGGACGACCACGTGGTCGAGGCGCTCGCCCAGCATGCGAAGGTGCTGGGTCTGACCTAGCGCTCAACTCCATGCAGGTCGGCAC
>JAUIGA010000105.1 GCA_030430125.1 Chloroflexia bacterium
GGTTGATGTCCGGGGATCGAGCGGTGGCGGGGAAGGAGATCCTCACTGCAAGTCCCTACGCCCCCGTTACAACCTCCCGGCTCGCCTGGACCGCCTGCTCGCAGTCGGCCCGGCTCACATCGAGATGCGTGACCGCACGTACGACCGAGCCAGCCGGATCCCACGCGCCCATCCGCACGCCTCGGCGCTCCAACCCGTCGTTGAACGCCTGCGCGTCGAGACCGCTGTCGCCGATGTCGAAAAAGACGAGGTTGGTATCCACAGAGTCGTGCACCAGCCGAATACCCGGGATCGCCGCCAAACCCTCCGCCAGCACCCGCGCGTTGGCGTGATCCTCGGCGAGGCGATCGACGTGGTGCGCGAAGGCATACACCCCGGCGGCGGCGATGATGCCCGCCTGCCGCATCGCGCCGCCGAACATGTGCTTGTAGCGCCGCGCCTCGTCGATGAACCGTTGCGACCCGGCGAGCACCGCGCCGACCGGCGCGCCAAGCCCTTTCGACAGGTCGATCCAGACCGAATCGACGTATTGTCCAACGTCCTTCGCGCAGTGCCCGCTCGCCACAACGGCATTCATCAACCGCGCGCCGTCCATGTGCACGGCAACGTCGTGCTCGTCCGCCAGGGTGCGGATGCGCGCCAGCTCCTCCAGCGACCAGATCGCTCCGCCGCCCTGATTGGTGGTGTTCTCGACAGAAATCAGGCTCGTGCGCGAGGCATGCGTCCCTCCGGCTGAAAGTCGCTCGGCCACCTGGTCGGCCGTGAACAGCCCGCGAGGGGTGTCGATCGTGTCCAGCAGCACATTGGCCAGCACCGCCGGTCCCCCTGCCTCGGACAGGACCGGGTGGGCGTGACGGTCGAGGATCACCGCATCGCCGCGCCGGCAGTGAACGGTGAACGCGATCGCGTTGCACATCGTCCCGGATGGCAGGAACAGCGCCGCTTCCTTGCCGGTTAGCTCGGCGACATGCTCCTGCAGCGCGTTCACGGTCGGATCCTCGCGCCGCTGCTCGTCGCCGACGGGCGCGGTCGCCATTGCCTGGCGCATGGCCTCGGTCGGCCGGGTTGCGGTGTCGCTGGAAAGGTCGATCATGGGGTGAGTTGGCTCCTCGCTGGGGACATACGACAATAGCCCTATCCTACCGGCAACCGGGACATCGCGACCGGGGAGTTTGCCGCGGCTGTCGCCGCCTCCCGGTGGGTCACCGGCTGTTCAGGCGGTATTTTCCGGCGGACGATCGCCAGCGTTCGGAAGGACCAGCCTGTGGCCGGTGTGCGATTCTGACCGCCGCCATGCCGCGGTTGTGCGTATGCCGGGGTTGCCGGATGTCGTGACTGGCGATGTGCTGTCGAAGGACGTGTGGAGATGCTTGCTGCGACGATGACACCCGAGGATGTCGTTCGCATCGAACGGACGCTCTTTTTCGAGCCACCGCAGATGCGATCCCGGCTTGTCCGCTTTGGCATGCTCATCCTCTTCGCATCGGTGATCGCTACCGGCGGGTTGCTCAGCGATTCCGTCGCCTCGGTGATCGGTGCGATGATCGTGGCGCCGCTCATGACACCCATCATGGGTATGGTGGTGGCGGTTGTGATCGGCTCGGGATCACGATTCGCCCGATCGGCAATCATCGTCCTGGCGGGTATCGTGCTCTCCATCGCGGTTGGCTGGTTGATGGCCACCTTCATGCCACACGGATGGGATCCCACCACATCCGACCAGATTATGGACCGCACATCACCGCGCCTGCTCGACCTCGTCATCGCGCTCGCTTCCGGGGGTGCCGGGGCCTACGCGCTCAGCCGCGTCGATGTCGCCGATGCGCTGCCAGGCGTCGCCATCGCGATCTCGCTGGTCCCACCCCTCAACACGACCGGCGTCCTCCTCGCCGCCGGTTACGGTGATCTGGCCACCGGGGCGTTTGTGCTCTTCCTGGCCAACATGGGCGCTATCCTGCTCGCCGGCACGATCGCTTTCATCGCCACCGGCCTGGCCACGGCGGTGGGGCGACGAGCGGGTGAAGCCCGTTCCGCCCTCATCGGCATTTTGGTGTTCGTGGCCATCATCATCATCCCGCTCCGCGCGAACAGCACCTACCTCTGGCTGGAGGCGACCCGGGAGGAAGAAGCGCTCGCGATCGTGCGGGACTGGCTGGAACCGACCGACTGGGATATCTACGAAATCCGTGTCGATGGCGATGAGGTGACCATCCTGATCGGTGGCGAGGGCGAGCTGCCACCGGCCGAGGATGCAGTGCAGAAGGTGATGGATACGATCCAAGACGACATCACCATTGTCGTGCGCATGGTCAATGTGCACGAGCGGACGATCGAAACCACGCCTTCCCCTGGCGATTGACTTGCGCTGCGGGGACTGCCTGCGACATAGTGATCGTAGACACGTCGACGGGAAACGCAAGATCATCAACGATCGCGCACGCTGTGTCACCAGACCCGGTGCGAATCCACTGCACCCACGACGCGGAGAGGAGGTCACGGGCTGGATGGCTGGGCTGCAGGGTGCGGGCGCTATCGCTCTATCAGCATCGTCGATGGTCCGCTGGTGATGCCGTTCGCAGCACTCGCCCGGAAGGCGAGGCGGTCGATCTTCCAGGTCATGTCCTGGCATCGCCGCGCTCGGTCCGTGCGACAGTGGCAAGCTCAGAGTCTCGAGGTTGCACCGGCCTCGCGGGAAGAGGTGCGAGGCGTCGACAGGC
This sequence comes from Chloroflexia bacterium, assembly GCA_030430125.1. Taxonomy (GTDB): domain Bacteria; phylum Chloroflexota; class Chloroflexia; order Thermomicrobiales; family UBA6265; genus JACCVC01. Next base: position 2,718 of record JAUIGA010000105.1, read on the forward strand.
ATTCGTCGGTGTGGGACTGGAGACGTTTCAGGCAGCGAGGAGAGGCTTATGGAACGCAAGGCGGATACCCTCAATCGATTTCAACTGCCGATACCCGAGCAACGCCAGCCACACGAGACGCCCATGGATGCCCGGGAGGCCACACCTCCGCCGCCAGCGGCACCGTTGCGGCCCCCAGCCGGTGCGCCAAACGTGCTGCTCGTCCTCATCGACGATATGGGATTCGGCACCAGTAGCGCTTTCGGCGGCCCCTGTGAGATGCCGGCGGCCGAGCGGGTCGCCCGGGAAGGCCTCCAGTTCACCCGGTTCCACACGACCGCGCTGTGCTCGCCAACCCGTCAGGCGTTGCTCACCGGTCGCAATCATCACACGGTGAACATGGGTGTCATCACCGAGCTCGCGACCTCGATTCCTGGATACACCGGATTGCGGCCGGATACATGCGCCACCATCGCGCAGACGTTGAAGATGAACGGCTACAACACCGGCGCGTTCGGCAAAATGCATCAAACGCCTGCCTGGGAGACAAGCCCGTCCGGGCCGTTCGATCACTGGCCGATCGGCGACGGCTTCGAGAAGTTCTATGGGTTCCTCGGTGGAGACACCAATCAGTTCGCACCGCAGCTTTACGACGGTGTGACGCCCGTCGAGACGCCGAAGACCGTAGAAGAGGGCTATCACCTGAGTGAGGATCTGGTCGATCAGGTCATTTCGTGGACCGGATCCCTGCAGGGGCTGAGTCCCGACAAGCCGTGGTTCGCCTATCTCGCCTTTGGCGCTACCCATGCGCCGCATCACGTTCCAACGGAGTGGATCGAGCGATACCGTGGCCGGTTCGACCATGGGCATGACCGGCAGCGTGAAATCACCATCGAGCGCCAGAAGGAGCTGGGGGTCATCCCGCGGGATGCCGAGTTGACCGAACCCACCGACCTGATTCCTCCCTGGGACGATTTGACCGATGATGACCGCCTGGTCTCTCGCACGCTCATGGAAACCTACGCGGCGTTCGCGTCCCACACCGACCATCAGGTGGGACGTCTGCTGGATGTCCTGCATGACCGCGGCCAGCTCGATGACACCCTGGTGATCTATATCCTTGGCGACAACGGGGCATCAGCCGAGGCGGGGCCATATGGCACGTTCAACGAGATCGCGTATCAGAACAATGTCCTCATGACGACCGACGACATGCTGCCCCATCTCGACGAAATCGGGGGGCCGAAGTCGTTCAACCACTTCACGTCCGGTTGGGCGCACGCCATGAACACCCCATACCAGTGGAGCAAGGCGGTTGCCTCGCATTGGGGTGGTACGCGGACCGGCATGGTCATGCGCTGGCCGGGCGGTTTCGAGGCGGCAGGCGAGAAGCGCCACCAGTTCCACCATGTCATCGACGTCGCGCCGACGATCCTGGAGATCGCGGGTATTCCTCAGCCGCAGATCGTCAACGGTATCCAACAGCGGCCGATAGAAGGCGTCTCCTTCGCGTATCTTCTCGCGGATGGCGATGCCGAGGATCGGCACAGGACGCAGTACTTCGAGCTGGCGGGCAACCGCGGCATCTACCACGAGGGGTGGTCGGCAGTGACCATGCACTCCCTGCCCTGGCCGGATCCATCATGGGTCAAACCGTCGCTCTACGACGACACCTGGGAGCTGTATGGCCCTGACGACTGGACACAGGCGCGCAACATTGCCGATCAGGAGCCGGAGATGCTGCGCCGGCTGCAGGACCGGTTCCTGATCGAGGCGTCGAAGTACAACGTGCTCCCACTCGACGATCGTGAGCGAGAGCGATTTGATGCAAGAGTCGCCGGCAGACCCGACATGCTTCAGGGGCGCACCACCATGACCCTCTACCCGGGCATGGCGCGCCTCAACGAGAACACGGTGCCGAATGTCAAGAACACGTCGTTCACGGTGACGGCGGACGTTTCCATTGACGACCGGCCTGCAGCCGGCGCGATCATCGCGCAGGGCGGGGCCTTTGGCGGATGGTCGCTCTACTTCCTGGAGGGGCAGCTCACCTACACCCACAACTGGGTCGGCATGGAGCTGATGACGGTTGGGGCCGATCAGCAGGTCGGCGCCGGTGACCACACGGTTGAGCTTCGATTTGACTATGACGGCGGTGGCGCCGGCAAGGGCGGCAATGTGACGCTGTCGTGCGACGGCGCGCCGATCGGTTCGGGCCGCATCGAGAAGACGGTGCCGGGGCTCTTCTCGTTCGATGATGGGCTCGACGTCGGCCGGGATGGCGGCGAGCCAGTGGTGGAGGAATATGGTGTGCCAGACGGCCGGTTTACCGGGACGATTCACAAGGTGGTGATCGATGTCGCGCCCGGCGCCCAGCACGATCACGAGATGCTCGTGCGCGCCCGGTACATCAAGCAGTAGCCGTGCCGTGGCTGGATCGCCGGATGCCGGCACGGCCACCTGCCCTGGGAGGTCACCGCGTCGGCCAGCTTCGACGATGACACCTGGGAGCTGTACAACTTCGACGACGATTTCTCGCAGGCCCGCGATCTCGCATCGGAGGAGCCGGAGCGACTGGCCGAGTTGCAGGAGCTCTCCAACCAGGAGGCAGGGAAGCACAACGTCCTGCCGCTCGACGACCGGTTCACGGAGCGGGCGGACGCGCGGCTACGCCCAAGCAACCTGCGCGGTATGACCCGGTTCGTCTACCCGCCTGGGACTGTCCGGATTCCGGAGCCGTCGGCACCCAACACCAGGAACGTCAATCACACCATCGCGGCGGAAATCGAGGAGCTCGCGGTGGAGGTGAAAGCGCGGATCGCGATGGCGGTCCAACAACCCGACTGCGTCCAGACCGTCGTGCCCTCACAGTACTGGTCATAACGAATCCGTGTGAACCGGTGGCGAACCCAGTATCCGTACGGGCGGCTACTTCGCTACGCTCTGCACAGGCTCTTGTGGCCGCCCTCGGGACAGGGATTGTCCCCGCCCGTACGTCGAATCGCGACGTCTCCACCCGGACTTGGTATTACAGGTCGTCTCCACCGACGATCTCGCTGTCGAAGTACTGTTCCTGGAATCGCGTCGCCGCCTCGATCTCGACGCGGGGATACCGGCGACCAGCCGGCGCGACCACGAGTTTGTCCTCGATGTCGTCGCGCCGGACGACGATCGCAATGACTTCGCCGATGAACGATGACACCGGCTCCGTGACGCCGATCACGTACGCGTCCAGCGGTTGGCGGTCCTCGGCTTCCGTATTGGGGATGTACCCATAGTTGACGGGGTATACCGTGTCCGGGTGGCGCGGGTGACGGCTACCGAGTGGCCGGTCGATCACCACGGCAACCTGTCGCCCGAGCCAGTACCGCAGGAGGGTGGGTGGTGGGTTCACCGTGTCACCGTGCCGCCCAGGCATCCCGGCGGTCGCTGGCCGGCAATGCGCGTCGCGAACTGGGGCGCATCCCGCAGCTCGCCGGTCTTCGACTGATCCATCGTCTGGACCGAACCCGCCGGCGCGATCTCCACATCGGCCTCGCCGTCGCCGAGGGCTGGATGCCGGAATGCGATGGTCAGCATGCCGCCGGCGTCGGGTGTGACCTCGCCGTCGATGGCGGTAATTGTCGCGTCCGTCCACGACCACCCCGCCGCCTCGAGCAGGGCCGCCTCGGCGATCTGCCACATCGGTTGCGACAGTGCCGCCCAGCCTCGGTAGTGCCGTCGCAGCTCCCGGGCAGGATTCGTTCGGTGCACCAGCGTCGCCAGTCGCTCCGCCTTGAGGTGCCCCCAGTAGCGGCCGGCCGGGGTTTCGAGCGCGGTCGCGGCGAAACGGTGGCCGCCGAAATGGGTACACCGCCAGACTCGCGTCGGCGTCTCGGCCCGGTTCGCCATCGCCCGCATCAGCTTGTACATCGGATAGCCGAAGGTCGCGCAGCAGGCGTCGATCGCGCCGTGCGTGCACACGAAGAACTCGCGCGTCTCCTGGTCGTCCGGCAGACGAACTTCGGCAAGGCGGGGATGGTCCGGTTCGAAGCTGAGCGTTCGCAGGTAGTCGACGACCTCGTCCGCCGGCACCAGGTAGGTGTCCCGCCGGTAGGTAGAAGCCACATGATCGCCTTGCTGCAGATCGACGATACGCGTCATGCCGTCGATGCTGTAGTCGGGGTCCGGCGCCATGCCGATCATGCCCCACGGCTCGTCGAGCGTGTCGTAAACCTCGTGCAGGAGGTCGTGCAGACCGGCCGGCGCTCGCTTGCTCTCCAGCACGTTGTAGGCCCACGGCAGTGCGAGCTCCATCATCAGGATGCGGCGGACCGACCACGCCGAACCGGCGGGGTCCTCGCCGCTCGCTTCGGAAACTGTGGAGCACAGCGTCACGCGCGGGTTGGCCGTTCCTGGTGTTGTGTCGATCATGACGATGTCAACCCCGTTCGTGGGAACCGACGTTGTGTCGGCCAAATCGTAGGGGAAGAGCTTGTCTCTTCCCTCAAGCCGCCCCGCGTCGTCGTCGGGAGCACACAAGGTGCTCCCCTACGATTCACCGCCCTGCAGGTGGCGCACCAAGGCATCCCCTTCACTGCCGCACCTGTCGCGATCGCCACAGCAGCCACAGGAAGTACGGTGTGCCCAGCGCCGCCGCGATCAGTCCGGACGGTATCTCGTCCGGCGCCATCACCGTACGCCCGGCAGTATCCGCGCCGATCAGCAGCACCGCGCCGCTCAACGCCGTGAACGGGATCAGCAACCGGTGTCGGCCCGGAACCACCATCCGGCTGGCGTGCGGCGCGAGCAGCCCGATGAAGCCGATCGCCCCGACCACCGACACCGCCGAGGCCGCCAGCGCGACGGCGATGGCCAGCAGGCCCAGGCGGCTCCGTTCCAGCGCGATGCCCAGGCCGCGGGGGATATCCTCTCCCAACGCGAACAGATCCAGCCAGCGGCTCGCCAGCCACGCCATCGGCAGCAGCACCAGCATCCACGGCAGCAGTTGCAGTAGGTCGTTCCAGCCGCGCGCGTAGGTGCTGCCGGACAGCCAGGTCAGGGCCGATGTCAGCTGCATCGGGTTCTTGATGATGATCAGGTTGGTGATCGCCCCGGCCGCGGCCGATGCGCCGATGCCGACCAGCGCCAGCCGGGTCGGCGATACCCCGTTCGACCACGACATCGCGTATACCAGCGCGAAGCTTGCCCAAGCGCCGACGAACGCCGCGATCGGCAGCACGCTGATGGGGATATCCGGCAGCACGATCAGCACGACCAGCGCGCCGATACTTGCTCCCGGCGTGATACCGACCAGATCCGGCGCCGCCAGCGGGTTGCGGACAATTCCCTGCACCAGCAGGCCGCTCACCGCCAGCGCCGCCCCCGCCATCCCGGCGACGAGCATCCGCGGCATGCGGTGGCTGAGCACCGCGTCGTGGGTCAGGACATCCGGCGCGTTGCCCACCAGCGTGCGAGCCACGTCCACGATCGTGAGATCCTTGTCGCCGAGCACCAGCGCGGTCAGCATCATCGCCAGCAGCAACGCGGTCGCCCCACCCCACACGAGCCACTGGCGACCCGGTCGCCGGGCGGGGACCAGCGAGGCCGATTGGGTGCCAGCGCCGTGGCTGGACCCCACCCGCCGCGCCAGCCAGATCATCCACGGGGCACCCACCAGCGCGGTGAAGATGCCCGCCGGCACCTCGTTGTACTGTCCGGCGTAGAGGCGTCCGACAACATCGGCGGCAACAAGGATGACGGCGCCCCAGAGCGCAGCGGCGGGCAGCAGCAACCGGTGATTGCGGATGCCCGAAAGTCGCACCAGATGTGGCGCGATCAACCCGATGAATGCGATCGAGCCGGCGATGGTGACCGAGATGGCCGCCGCCATCACGCCGAGCAGCGTCGCCACGATGCGGATACCCTGGACATTCTGCCCCAGGGAGGTCGCCACCTCGTCGCCGAGCCCGAGCACGTCGAGCGACTTCGCCAGCACCACGGTCGCGACGATGGCGATCAGCGCGATCCAATACCAGGTACCATCGAGGGTGTCCCAGTTGCGCTGGATCAGTGTTCCCGACCCCCAGAAGTACAACCCGGTGATGGTGTATTCGTTGAAGAGGATCAATGTCGATGTGATCGAGCCCAGCCCCAGCGTGATCGCCATGCCGGCCAGCGCCAGCCGGGTTGGGGTGCTGCTCGCACTGCTTGCGAGTGCGTAGACCACGATCGCGGCAATCATGCCGCCGATGAAGGCGACCAGCGGCGACGAAAACGCGAGCAGCCCCGGCGCGAAGATCGCCGCCGCGATCACAGCCAGATAGGCGCCGGCGTTGACACCGACCGTGCTGGCCGAGGCGAGCGGATTGCGGGTCACCGCCTGCAGCAGCACGCCGGCGATGCCAAGTGCGGCCCCGGCGACGATCCCGGCCGCCACCCGTGGCAACCGGGCGTACCGCACAACCTGGTGTTCCGGGCTGCCATCCGGGTTGACGATCGCGCGGACGATCTCATCCGGCGCGATCGTCGCCATCCCTTGCCGCACATGCACGATCACGAGCGCGATCAGCAGAAACGCGCCGACGCCGACCACCAGCAGCCCGCGCCCGGTGCGCTGCGCATCCTGGGCCTGTGTCCCTGCTTGTACCGTGCCGGTTGGGGGCGCTGGTGTCGCGGTCGCGTGCATGTCTACGCCGTCGTCTCGCCGGTGAGCGCGTCGGCGACCCGAGTCACCAGCACCTCGACGCCAACTGTGCCTGGGTTGGTCCATGTGTCATGAGCCAGGCCGTAGG
>JAUIGA010000106.1 GCA_030430125.1 Chloroflexia bacterium
TGGCGCCCGTGGTGATCGCGCCGATCCGGCCCGCCCGCCGGGAATCGACCTCGCGCCCGGTGAGCATGTGCTCCGCCCCGATGGTGAAGATGGCCAGCAGCGCGATCAGGTAGTGCGCGGGCGGGACATCGCCATCGTCGGCCAGCACCGACATGCCAAGCATCAGCTGCAGCAGGTAGAGCGTTGCCGCGGCCATCGACAGCGGCCGCTGGAACGGGAGCATCGGCCGGCCGAGGGCGGCGCGGATATTGAGCGCCAGCACGACCAGATAGCCGAGCACGACCAGCGATCCGACAATCATGTGTACAGTGGTCATTCGGGGTCAGTTCCTCCTGCGGTGGTGGTGGCGGTCCCGGTTGTCACGCGGCAGCCCGTCACCTGTTGGACTGTCCGAAGTGTAGTGCACCGCAGGTGAGATTCCGGGTGAATTCGCGCGTCCTTGCGGGATTCGACGACTCTGGTAAGGTGCAGGGTGATGAGTTCAGCCGCACAGGTCGGCCTTTGTATACTGCAGCATGCAAGATGACGCTCGAGCATGACCCGGGCAGGATCGACCGCCGCACGGGACACCGGTCGTCCCCGGCGAGAGGTACTGCGGCCGGTGGCACACCCGCTTCAGGGAGGATTGAAGACATGAGTGATACGAAGCAGTCGCACTCGGTGGCGATCGAGGCGCTGTACGCCGAAACGCGGACCTTTCCGCCGTCGGAAGCGTTTGCGTCTCAGGCCAATATCTCCGATCCGGAGATCTACGAACGCGCGGCGGGCGATCCCGAAGCGTTCTGGGCCGAGCAGGCCGAATCGCTCTCCTGGTACCGGAAGTGGGACACCGTGCTCACCTGGGACGAGCCGTTCGCGCGGTGGTTCGAGGGCGGCAAGCTCAACGCGTCGTACAACTGCCTCGACCGGCATGTCGAAGCGGGACTCGGCGACCGGGTTGCGTACTACTGGGAAGGCGAGCCTGGCGATACGATCCAGATCACCTATCGCGAATTGCTGGCGGAGGTGTGCAAGGCCGCCAATGCCCTGAAGGAGCTCGGCGTCGAGCGTGGCGATCGCGTGGCGATCTACATGCCGATGATCCTGGAGCTGCCGATCGCGATGCTCGCCTGCGCCCGGATCGGCGCGCCGCATTCGGTGGTGTTCGGAGGGTTCTCCTCCGACGCGCTGCGGGACCGCATCAACGACGCCGAAGCGAAGCTGGTCATCACCGCCGACGGTGGCTTCCGGCGTGGCGCGCCGGCGGCGCTCAAGCCGGCCGTCGACGTCGCCCTGGAGGGCACGTCGTCGGTTGAGAAGGTGCTCGTCGCCCAGCGGACGAAGGAAGACGTGTCCATGACCGATGGGCGCGACATCTGGTGGCACGACATTGTCGATCGCCAGGCTGATACCTGCGAACCGGAGCAGATGGACAGTGAGGATATGCTCTACCTGCTGTACACCTCCGGCACCACCGCGAAGCCGAAGGGTATCGTCCACACCACCGCCGGCTACCTGCTGGGCACCAGCTGGACGCACCGGAATGTCTTCGATCTCAAGGCTGACCGCGATATCTACTGGTGCGCCGCCGATATCGGCTGGGTGACCGGGCACAGCTATATCGTCTACGGCCCGTTGGCGAACGGCGCGACCAGTGTCATGTACGAAGGCACCCCGTTCTACCCCGAGCCGGATCGCTGGTGGGACATCATCGAGCGGTACAAGGTGACCATTCTCTACACGGCGCCGACCGCCATTCGCGCCCACATGAAGGAGGGCCACCAGCACGCGGAGAAGCATGATCTTGCGTCGCTACGCGTGCTTGGCTCGGTCGGCGAGCCGATCAATCCCGAGGCGTGGATGTGGTACCACCGGCATATCGGGGGCGAGCGGACACCGATCGTCGATACCTGGTGGCAGACGGAGACGGGGCAGATCCTCATCTCGCCGCTGCCGGGGGTGACGACGACCAAGCCGGGATCGGCCACGCTCCCGCTACCCGGGATCGATGCCCAGATCGTCGACGACAGTGGCACTCCGGTGCGTCGAGGCGAGGGTGGATACCTGGTGGTGCGCAAGCCGTGGCCCGCCATGCTGCGTGGTATCTACGGCGACCCCGAGCGGTACAAGGAGACCTACTGGAGCCGGTACGACCATACGTACTTCCCCGGCGACGGGGCGAAGCTGGATGAAGACGGCTACTTCTGGCTGCTGGGACGCGTCGACGATGTGATGAACGTTTCCGGTCACCGCCTGAGCACGACGGAGATCGAAAGCGCGCTGGTCTCCCACGACCTGGTCGCCGAGGCGGCGGTTGTGGGATATCCGGATGACCTCACCGGCGAGGCGATCTTCGCGTTCGTGACGTTGAAGTCGCGCGCAGACGTGACCCCGGAGTTCGGCGCAGAGCTGCGCAACTATGTCGGCGAGAAGATTAGCCCGATCGCCAAGCCGAAGAAGCTGATGTTCACGCCGGACCTGCCGAAGACGCGCTCCGCCAAGATCATGCGGCGGTTGCTGCGAGATATCGCCTCCGGTCACGCGCTGGGGGACACCACGACACTCGCGGATCCGGGTGTGGTGGACCTCATCCGCGAGTCGACGCTCGCCGCCGCCGACGACGAGTAGCCGGCGTACAACCTGAGCTGGACAACACGAACGCCTCGGACATTTCCTTCGTCCGGGGCGTTCGCGTTTAGCGCAGTATCCTCCAGCCCGGCAGGGCCCTCCCTGCGGTGCTCAAGGCACCGTCATCCGGAATCGGTGCGATTCGCCGGCCACATCGACACAGCGCCCCCGGCGAGCAAATCGCCGGGGGCGCCGTACTTGTGTCTGCGTTTCGGGCGCGCTAGTCCATCAGGAGGATCAGCGCCGAGACACCGCCGCCGACAACAATGACGAAGAGCAGCGGCAGCGCGATGCCGAGGAACGAGTACTTGTTGAACCCGAGCTTGTAGATGCCCGTCTTGTCCTTGATGTCGTCGAGCACGTCTCTGTCCTTTCTGCGCGTCGCTCGCGCGTGCGGTCCGGCGATGGCCGGTGCGATGCGACGCTCCACCCCTGATCCCTGTCGCGTATTGTAGCGGAGCGTCATTCAGCTGGCGACTCGGTTTCGGCGCTGTCGCTACCGGATTCCGGTGTGTTCGCCGATTCGTTCGGCAGGTTGCGCATCGCCGGGAACAGGATGACGTCCCGCAACGTGCGTTGGTCGGTGAGCAGCATCGCCAGGCGGTCGATACCGATGCCGACGCCGCCGGTCGGGGGCATGCCGTACATCAGGGCATTGATGTAGTCCCAGTCGAGCGGCATGGCCTCCTCGTCGCCGGCGTCCTTGTCCTCCTGCTGTTCCCGGAACCGGGCAAGCTGGTCCATCGGGTCGTTCAGCTCGGTGAAGGCGTTACCGATCTCGCCGCCGCCGATGTAGGGCTGGAACCGCTCGACATGCGTTGGATCGTCCGCCTTTCGCTTGGCCAGCGGCGAGAGCTCCACCGGGTAGTCGGTCAGGAAGATCGGCTGGATCTGGTGCGGGCGAACGAACTGCTTGAGCAGCTCGTCGACGATCCGCGGCCAGACCATGCCGTCCTCGATGCTCGCGCCAGCGGCCCGTGCTGCCTGCTGCAGCGCCTCCTGCGATCGGAATGCGGTGTAGTCGACACCGCTTGCCTCGTGGATCGCCTCGCGCAGTGTCCTGCGGGGCCAGGGGGGTGTCACGTCGATCTGGTTGCCCTGGAAGGTGAAGCATGGACGACCGAAGACGGTGGTCACCACGTGGGCGATCATCGCCTCGACGGTGTCCATCATCGTTTCGTAGTCCGCATATGCCTCGTAGAACTCGAGCATCGTGAATTCGGGGGAATGGTTGCGGTCGATGCCTTCGTTGCGAAAGTCCTTCGATATCTCGTAGACACGTTCCAGTCCGCCGACCAGCAGCCGCTTGAGGTAGAGCTCGTCGGCGATGCGCAGGTAGAAGGTCTGATCCAGCGCGTTGTGGTAGGTCGTGAACGGCCGCGCCGCGGCGCCGCCGTACAGCGGTTGCAGCACCGGGGTCTCGACCTCGAGGTAGTCGCGGGCGTCGAGGAATGCGCGGATGGCCGAGACCGCCTTCGCGCGAACGCGGAAAATGCGGCGTACCTCGTCGTTCGCGAGCAGGTCGACATAGCGCTGGCGGTAACGGGTTTCGATGTCTTGCAGGCCATGCCACTTTTCCGGTGGCGCGTTGATCGCCTTGGCCAGCATCGTGACTGCGGACACGCGCAGCGACACCTCGCCGGTGCGGGTGCGGAACAGGGTCCCTTCCGCCTGCACGAAGTCGCCGAGGTCGAACAGCTTGCGCACGTCGGCGTAGCGATCCTCGCCGAGCAGATCCCTCCGGATATAGAGCTGCAGGCGAGAGGTGCCGTCCTCGATGTGGGCGAACACGGTCTTGCCCATGTGGCGGAAGCTGACCATGCGACCCGTGAGCGTCATCGGTGTGTCGAGATCGCCAGAATCCGAGAGTGTCGCGTTCGCTTCCGCCGCGTCGAACAGGGCGAGGGCATCGGCGTTGGTGTGCGTGCGGCGAGCACGGGTGGGGTAGGCCGGCTCGCCCTGCTCGCGCAGGCGTTCCACCTTGTCGAGTCGAATTTGCTGGAGGTCGCTCAGCTCCATGGTACCGATGTCTCCGCTGGGGGTGAGAGGCGTGTGGCGACGGCGGAAAAGGGGTTCGCGGTGGCGAGGCAGGCCGCCGCGATGGGGTCAGGTGGCCGGATGCGCTGGTTACTCCACGGTGACGATGGAATAGGTGTAGGCGCCGCCGGGTGTGTCGACGGTGGCGCGGTCACCCGCTCGGCATCCGAGCAGGGCCTTGCCTACGGGCGAATCGGAGGAAACGCGGTTCTCGGATGAGCTGGCCTCGACCGAATCGACAATGAGCCATGTTTCCTCGATCCCGTCCTCGTCGCGCACGGTGACGCGAGAGCCGAGCTGGACGCTGCCGTCGCCGGAGCCGCCTTCGATGATCTCCGCGTGTTCCAGCGTGTTCTCCAGCTCATGCACCCGGCTTTCCAGGTACATGTACTCGTCTTTCATCTCCTCGTACTCGCTGTTGTCGGAAATGTCGCCGTCACCGGTGGCTTCCTGGATCAACCGGCTGATGTCGGGGATCCGCTCGTTGCGGAGGTGGGCGAGCTCTTTCTCCAGGCGGACCTTGCCTTCCGGTGTAAGGCGTATTTTGCGGTCCGTATTCATGGTTGCTCCAGCCTTTCTGGCCGCCGGCGTGTCGCCGGGGCGATGAGGAGATAACTCAGCCAGGACGGTGGCGCGCCACGTTGCACGCCGAGAGAAACGACCCTGCAGAATCGCCGGGTATGCAATAGAGCCGGAGGAAAGCCCCTCCGGCTCGGCTCGTGTGCCACCAGTATACGACAGAACCGGCGTCGCGACGCGGCAGACGCGACACCGGTGGCAGCCAGGCACGCAAAACTCACGCAATACCTGTGACAAAAAGGCACAAGACGTGATGTGCAACCGAAACGCAGAGGGTTGCACGGAGCAACCTTGTTGTGTACAGTACGTTCAGAGTGTACGTACACGATTGACATCCCCAGTCGTCGTGGCTGCACACGGAGGGAAGGGACGCAGGGGCGTCCGGTCTGACTTCACCGGCAGGAGGGTCTCATGCAACGGCAGCGCAATTCCGGGCACATCACCACAGCGGGGCACCACCCGCGACGTGCCCTGTTCGTGATGATCACGGCGCTGATGCTGATGGGTGGCGCGGGATGGCTGGTCCCGAGCGACGCCGCGGCAGGCGAGGTGGCCACCGTCGTGACGGATGGCGCACCGCTGTTCGTCGATCACGACGACCACACCGTGATCGAATGGATGGAGGCGGGCACGCCCGTCGACTTTTTCTATGGCCCGTACGAATGGATGTACCAGATCCGCTACTACGACACCGTCGGATGGACCTGGACCGAGAACATTGCCCGTGATGGCGGTGCCGCGGCCTGGGGAGGCGGGGGCAGCGGAGGCGGTGGCGGAGGATCCTCCGCGGACACGTCCGGCGGCGGGGAACGCTGGATCGATGTCAACCGCTCCAACGGCGCCGTGACGCTGTACGAAGGCAACACCCCGCTCTATGTGTTCTGGGGGTCGCTCAGCCGCAGCCAGGGGAACGATTTCTACGCGACCGCGAGCGGCACCTACTATGTCTACACCAAACATCGCCCCCTGGTGTACAGCCCGTATCCCGACAACTACTTCACGCACTGGGTCGGGTTCGACCCCGATCGGAGGAACGGGTTCCACTCGTGGGTGAAGGATGTCAACGGGACGGTCGTGCCCAATGGCGCAGGGTTCACCGCCGGATGTGTCTCGATTCCGCCAGGCGACATCGATGTCCTCTTCGACTTCGCCTATGTCGGCATGCGCGTCGAGGTTCACTGGTAGGCGGGCCACCGATCGCACCGATGGCACCCCCCGGACGGATTCCGTCCGGGGGGTGTTGCTGTCTGTTCCGGCAGCTGCGGCCTATCGGGAGAGGTGCTCGCCGCTGATGTCGACCGGGCCGCGATGCTCGGGCCGCGACTGGTGCAGGGCGTGACGGATGCGGGGGGTGATGACCCCGCTGGCCGGTGCAAAGAGGTAGGCCGCGAAGAAGAGCGCCGTCGCCGCGAGGACGATCGCCGCCCCGGACGCCACCTGCCAGTGCCACGAGACGTACAGCCCGATCATGCCCGACAGCGCGCCGAACAGGCTGGCGAGGACCGTCATGACCCAGAGCCGCTCGGTCAGGAGCCGCGCGGTTGCCGCAGGTGTGATCAACAGGGCGAGGATCAGCACATTGCCGACCATCTGCAGCCCCATCACGATCGTCAGCGCCAGGAGAATCAGGAAGAGCTGGTCGTAGCGCCACAGATGGAGTCCGGCCGCCTCCGCGAAGGCGCGATCGAATGAGACGATGGTGATCTCGCGCCGGAACCAGTACAGGATCGCCAGCACCGCCGCCGCGACGATGGCGATGGTCTCCAGGTCGTCGCGGGTAACCCCGAGCACCGACCCAAACAGGAAGCTGGTGAGGTCGCGCTGGAAGGTCGCCTGGCTCGTCATCAGCGCGATCCCGAGCGCGAACGCCCCTACGAACAGCACGCCGATCGCGGTGTCGTTGTTGACGCGGCGGTTCTGGCTGATCGTGCCGATCCCGAGGGATACGATCACCGCGGCGACGAACGCACCGACCATGATGTTGCCGCCGGTGATGAATGCGATGGCCAGGCCGGGGAAGATGGCGTGCGCCAGCGCGTCGCCCAGAAACCCGACACCGCGCAGGACGACGAAGGTGCCGATGGCGCCGGCTGCGACACCGATGATGACGATGGCGATGAACGCGTGCTGCATGAAGGGGAGCTGCCACGGGTCGAGCAGGCTGTCGATCATGATGGCGAGATTCCCTGCGGCTCGGTCTTCGCCGGAGCTCCGGCGAAGACCATGATGCGTCCCTGGAAAGTGGTGGTCAGCGTTTCGTCGGTGAGGATGTCGACCGGCGGACCGTCGGCGATGACCGTGTTGTTGAGCAGGATGGCTCGCGACGATGACTGCGCGGCGTGCTGCAGGTCGTGGGTCGCGAACACGATGGTGACCCCGCGCTGCCGAAGGGTTTCGAACAGGCCGAGGAACATCTCCTGCGTGGGAACATCGACGCCGGTGAAGGGTTCGTCCAGCAGGAGTACCTCGCCGCACGCCACGAGGGCACGCGCGAGAAAGACGCGCTGCTGTTGCCCGCCGGAGAGTGATCCGATCTGCACGTTGGCGAGCGGCTCGAGTCCGACCTGATCGAGCGCGTCCAGAGCTTGCCGGCGCTGCCGGCGGTCGAACGGCCGGTACCTCGGCGCGTGCCGGGAAAGCCCGTGCAGCACGGTTTCGAGCACGGAGATCGGGAAGCTCCAATCGGCGCCGCTGCGCTGCGGAACGTAGGTGACATCCGCGACTGGCCGGCGAATGGCCTTGCCTCGATGGTGGACCGAACCGTGAGTCGGTGGAATGACTCCGGCAAATACCCTCAGGAGCGTCGACTTGCCCGCGCCGTTCGGGCCGAGCAGGCTCGTGATGGTGGCAGGCTCGATGTCGAGCGTCACCGAGTCCAGGGCGGATCGGGCGCCAAAGTGCACGCTGAGGCCCTGCGTGCTGAGGATGGGTGACCGGCCGGTGTCCGGCGCGGGTTGAGTGTGTGGCACGGTCAGGCGTACTCCGAGACTGGCGATCGTCGCCAATGCGGAACAGACTCATGGCGCGCCCGTGGTCACAGGCCTGCCGGGTGATACCCTATCATTAGTTGAGACATTGTGTCAATTATCAGGAGTCCGCGGGTTCCTGGCAGTCGGGGCAGGTGCCGAACACCTCGAGCAGGTGGTCGTGGATCGTGAAGCTGGTATCCGCCGTGAGGGTGTTGACCAGCGTGTCGACCGGACAGGCGGTAAAGGAAATAGTCGTGCCACAGCTGGAGCAGACCAGATGGTGGCGGTGGCCGGGCGCCTCCACGACATAGGCGGCGCTCCCGTTCGGCTGGATGACCCGGGAGAGCACGTCGACCGAAGCCAGGATCTCGAGCGTCCGGTAGACCGTGGCCCGACCGATCCCCGCTGCGCGTCCGTCCTGGTGATCGCGCAGCTCCGCGACGAGCTGCTCCGCGGTGAATGGGCGGTCGTGCTGCAGTGCCTGATCAACGATCCAACCGCGCGGTCCTGTCAGGCGGTATCCATGCTGGCTGAGGATCGCCTGGATATGCGGCGCCGTGATTCGCGGATCGGATGAGTTGGCATGGAATTCAGACACGACAGGTTCTCCTGAAGCGATGACGCCACCCGATACCGGCTGGCCGGGCAGTGTCACGGGACCACGTACAATGGTACTCGTTGTGCCCGGTCTTCGCTGTGCGCCGATGGTGAGCATGGCGAACCGAATCATGTTCGCATCCATAGCCGGTGGAGTTGCAGAGGTAACCCGTGTATGAACATCCTGCGGAGCGTTAACCCGGGGCGCGTTGTCTGGCCAGTACTCGCCGTGCTGGCCGTGGCGCTTGCGACCGTCATCGTAATGTCGCCACGCGCGACCGCGCAGTCCTCCTCGGTGGAGTGGGAGACGTACGACGTCGCGATCGACATCAGGGAGGATGGCAGCTTCAGCGTTGTCGAAGACCAGGTCGTGCGATTTGATGGCTACTTCTCGCGCGGTTTTGCCGAGATTCCGCTCGACCGGGTCGACACCATCGACAATATCGCCATCGTGATCGACGGGGTGCCGGCGCGCTTCGTGGATCCCGGCGTGTACACCGAAGTTCCCGGAACCTTTACCTATCAGACACGTGGTTCGATCCTCGACATTGACTACGCCTTCGAACCGACATCGTTTGGCGAAGAGCGCCATATCGAGCTTGCCTACGACGTCTTCGGTGGCCTGCGGGTCTATGACGAACAGGATCCGCCGAATCA
>JAUIGA010000107.1 GCA_030430125.1 Chloroflexia bacterium
CCAGGTCACCTGCGGTGGCGCCGGACCCAGCCCGAGGAAACTGATTGCGGATTCCATCAGGATGAACGCGGCGAAGTTGAGCGTGGACAGCACGATGATAGGCGACGCGATGTTTGGCAGCAGATGCCGGATGAGGATGGCAGACTCGCCGGCGCCAATCGATCTGGCGGCCTGGATGTACTCGAGCTGTGCCAGACTGAGGGACGAGCTCCGGACGATGCGGGCCACACCCGCCCAGCCAGAAATACCCAGAACCGCGATGACGGCCCAGGAACTCTGCCCCAGCGCGGAGACCAGCGCAAGCACAAGCAACAGGATGGGAAATGACAGGAAGATATCGATCACCCGGGAGATCAGGGAGTCGGTTCGACCTCGAAAATATCCGGCAAGCAGACCAGTGACCGAGCCAAGCAGCGTCGAAATGAGCATCGCAACACCGGCGATGAGGAGTGTGAGCCGCGTGGCAATCGCGATCCGCACAAGCAGGTCGCGCCCAAGTGAATCGCTGCCCAGAAGGAAATCGCTGTCGCCACCGAAGAGACTGGGAGCCTGGTTGCGCCCCATCAGGTTCATGGGGCCGGACTGAGTTGGCCACCAGGATGCCGGTACGAGGGCGACGGCCAACAGGAGCAGAAGCACCGCACTGCCGAATCGCGCCTCCCAGGATCGGGAGAACACCCCAAGCCGCCGCTGCCAGACGCCGCGCACCGAACCGGAACGACCACTTGCCACGGAGAGTTCTGGGGAGGAAACGTCGGACCGCGCATCCGATGCCCCGGTTTTTCCTGTCCTGGGTGAGGCAGATGGCGCGGGTTGTGCACTGAGCGTGGGGCTCTTGTCGTTGGTCACATCGGGCTCCAGGTCAGCTATAGCGAATGCGGGGATCGAGCACGCCATACAAGAGATCGACGACGATATTCAGCAGGACAACGAACGCCGTCAGGATCAGCACCGTGCCCTGCACGACAGGAAAGTCACGTGACTCGATCGCACCGACGGAGAAGCGGCCGATTCCGGGCCAGGAGAACACCGTTTCGGTGACGATGGCACCGGAAAACACCACGGATGACTGCAGCGCCAGCACCGTGATGAGGGGAATCAGGGCATTGCGAAGCACGTGATGCATGGTCACGCTGGGGCCAGATAGCCCCTTGGCCCGAGCCGTGCGCACGTAGTCCTGGTTCATCACATCGAGGACCGCGGACCGGGTGAACCGCACAACAACCGCGACCAGCGCCATGCCGAGGGTGAGCGTTGGCAGCAGCAGGTGGTTGAGCCCACCTCGTCCACCGGTCGGCAGCCAGCTCACCCGAGTGGCAACGAAGATGATGAGCAGCAGTCCAAGGTAGAAGGCAGGCACCGCCTGGCCGAAGAGCACCAGCACCCGCGCCACCCGGTCGCCAATGCTGCCGGCGCGCAGCGCGGAGTACATTCCCACTCCGACCCCAACCACCACGGCAAGCAGGTAGGCGGACAACCCGAGCTGCAGCGTCGCCCACACCCGTTCGAGAAACAGGTCGACGACCGGTTCCTCATAGCGAATCGACGTACCAAGGTCGCCTTGCACCACGCCCCAGTTGTAGTCGAGGAACTGTTTCCACAGCGGTGCATCGAGACCGTGCTCCGCGCGGAACGATGCCACCGCGGCGTCCGTCGCCTGCTCGCCCAGCACGAAACGGGCGGGGTCACCGGTCACGCGCACCAGCAGGAAGGTGATAAGAGAGACACCGAACAGGGTCGGGACGGCAAGGAGAAGTCGTCTGAGTGCGTACCTGAACATGCTGACCTGCCCCATGGTCATGCGGTGTGCCGGGTGCACCTCTGCGTACGCATCGGCGCATCCATCCGTGACGACCGCGACTTCTGTACTACTTCACTCGACACCTGGTAGTACAATCTGCGAAAATTGTCAGATTAGTCGACGTTGACTGTGCTATCTGTATTACACGAGACGTGGCCATGGTGTCAATGCCCATACCCTCGATCGAGTCAAGGCGCCGCTCACCAGATGCCCATGGGTACAGGCGATAGACTTGGAACAACGACACGGGACACAAACGAGGCATGGTTCATGATGGAATCTCGCGGCGCAGCGACCGAGCGAAACACGCGGCAGGAGCGCCGGACGACGGTTGCAGCGGTTGCCGACCAACTCGAAGATGAGATCCGAACAGGTGCCTGGTCTCCAGGCGATCGGATTCCGTCCATCCGGATCCTTGCCGAGCGGTATCGGGTGAGCAATGTGACGATGAGTCGTGCCGTGCGCCAGCTATCGGATCGCGGCGTGCTGCGCTCCGAATCTCGACGGGGGACCTACGTTGCCGAGCGCCCGCACGCCACCATCACCAGCGACGGCATTGGCTTCGAGGTTCAACGATCCTTCCTCCGGCGCTATCCGCACCCGCGATCGCTGTCCGTCTCGGTCAAGTCGCCATCCGTCATGGACACGATCAACCTGGCAAGCGGAACCATGGCTTCGAACGCTGTCCCGCCCAGCGCGATCAAGTTGGCAATCCGCGAGGTTGCCACACAGCATGCCGAACGATCGTTCGCGACCATCCCGAGCAATGGTGAGCCAGAGCTCCGGGCATGGGTTTCACGGCACCTGGAGCAGTTCGGGTTTCGCGCATTGCCAGACAACGTCGTCATCACCAGTGGATCGCAACAGGGACGCAAGCTCGTGACGGAAGCGCTCATCGAGCCGGGTGATGTCGTCCTGATCGAACAGCCCGCCTACCCATTTGCCCTGAGCACCTTCGAGGCAGCGGGCGCGCGGTGTATCGGTGTGCCAGTGGATTCCGAGCGGGGCATTCGGCTGGATATCCTTGAACATCTGGTTGATCACCATCGGCCCAAAGCGCTCTACACCGTCTCCACGGGCCAGATTCCCACGGGGCTGACGATGACACTGGAACAGCGGCGTCACCTCGTCGACCTCGCGACGCGACGCGGTTTCCTGATCCTCGAATCGGATGCTGGCAACGAACTGTATTACGATGGATACGCACCAAACGCAATCAAGGCCCTCGACCCCGGTGGGCTGGTGGTCTATCTCAAGAGCTTCTCGCGGGTGGTTGCGGCCGGTCTGCGCGTTGGCGCGGTGGTCGTGGAGGGTCCGCTGCGAGACGCGATCATCGACCGGAAGGTCACCAACGACCTGGTGACGTCAACGATTTCCCAGGAGGTCTTCCTGGCCTATGTATCGCGACGGGATTTCCAGCACAATATCGATGCAACCCGGGAACACTACCTCGTCCGGCGTGACGCAGCGTTGCAGGCGCTGGCTGCAACCATGCCAGACGGCGTGACCTGGACGATTCCGACAGCGGGTCTGCACACCTGGCTGACCCTGCCAGATCATGTGTCATCGCGGGAGATTGCCGAGCGCGCGCTCGACCACGGCGTGGTGGTCGCCCACAGCGAGATATTCATGCCCGGTCACAACCCCGACAACGGGATCCGCGTTACCTTCTCCGACACTGACCCGCTTCGGATCGCGATGGGGATCGAGCGTCTCTCCGGAGCGATTGCGTCCTCCCTTGGATCGCCGGGTCGGCACGATGCCCACGAATACATGGTGAAGGTGTTGTGATGCCGGATGGAAGGTCGCCGTGTGATCGTGGGTTTCACCCGTTCCGCGTGATCGCAACTGCTCACGTACTCACTTCAACCCGCTGAGGGCGACGCCCTCGACGAGCTGTTTCTGGAAGAAGAGAAACACGATCAGGAGCGGGAAGGTCGCAAGATTGGCGGCGGCCATCAGCACGGCGTTGTTGGTGAAGTACTGCCCCTGGAAGAGCGCCAGGCCCACCGGGATTACCCGCATGTCCATGCTGCTGGTCACGGTCAGGCCCCAGAAGAATTCGTTCCACGACGCGAGCAGGGCGAGGAAACCAAACGCGGCCAGCGCGGGCCGGGCCAGTGGCATGTAGATCTGCCAGTAGATCTGGAGCGGGTTGGCGCCCTCGAGTTTGGCCGCTTCGTGGAAATCCCTGGGGATGCCGAGGAAATACTGACGGATCATGAAGACCCCGAACGAACTGAAGATGAGCGGGATGATCAGGCCCTGGTAGGTATCGAACCAGCCGAACTCCCGCATGATGATGAAGCGCGGCACGATCAGCACCTGGTCCGGCACCATGAGGCCAGCCAGAAGGGCGACGAAGATGACGTCACGGCCCGGGAACCTGAGCTGCGAAAAGGCGAAGGCAGCAACCGAGGCAATCGCCACCTGGCCGATCGTGCGGAAGATCGTGACGATGATCGAGTTGATATAGATGCGAAGGAACGGGATGTTCTCGAAGACGTCGCTGTAGTTTTCCCAGCGGATCGTGTTCGGAATCAGGTGCGGGCGCACCGCGAAGAGCTCGTTCATTGGCTTCAGCGAGGTAGAAATCGACCAGATGAACGGCAGCATGAAGATGATGCCGATCGTGATCAGCAGCCCGTGCAGGGCGATGCGACGAATGGAGAAGCCGAGCGGTCGGTGCGTGGTCATCAATAGTTCACCCATCGCTTCTGGAGTCGGAACTGGATCAGGGTGAAGATGAGGATGATGATCAGCAACACCCAGGCCACCGAAATCGCATAGCCCATCCGGAAGTTGCGGAATCCCTCATCGTAGATGAAGTAGACCACCGTGGGGAGCTGATTCACCTCACCGATGCGCGTCATCACGTAGACGAGATCGAACACCTGGAGCGAGTAAATGATGCCGATCACCGTCAGGAAGAACGTGGTTGGCGTCAGGAGCGGCAGGGTGATGTCGCGAAACTGCTGCCATCCGCTCGCACCATCAAGGGCGGCGGCATCGTAGTAGTCACGCGGGATCGCCTGGAGCCCGGCCAGGAAGATAATCATGTCGTAGCCAACACCGCTCCAGAGCAGCACGATCACGACGGCCACCACCGCCCACCAGCGGTCGGTGAGCCATTCCGGTTGGGGCAGACCCACCCGGCCGAGAAACCCGTTGATCGGCCCGAAACCGGGGTCGTAGAGCCACTTCCAGATCGTGCCAATGGCGACCGGCATGGTCACGACCGGGAGGAAGAAGACCACCCGGTAGAACGTGCGGAAGCGAATTTTGCTGTTCAGGGCAATGGCCAGGGACAGTCCAATGGTGATGCGCAGGATGACGTGCGGGATGGCGATGGCGAAGGTGTTGACCATCGCCGTGCGGAAGTCCGGGTCACGCAAGACGTCCCGGTAATTCTGGAACCCGATCCAGTGTGGCGACTCCACCATTTTCCACTCGGTGAAACCCAGGATCAGGGAGGAACCGAGGGCGATCAGGAAAAAGATCGAAAACCCGATGAGCATCGGGGCGACCATCAGGAATCCCCAGCGCATCTCAAGACGAGCCTGGCGACTCCTGCCGCGCCCGGACGTGATGGCAATTGTGGAAGTGGCCGGAAGTTCCGCACGACTCATGGGTCAACGTATCCCTGCACGTCGTCCGGAGTCCCCCGCCTTCGCGAGATGACTCCGGATGAGGACAGGATACCGGGAGGAGCCGATCAACCTCTCCCGGCATCCTGATGAAACCTATCCTCCAAGCTCGGCGTTTGCGGCGACGGCGGCTTCCGTGGCGATCTGGTCCGGCTCGATGTCGCCCGCGAACCCCTCGGTCACAACTCCGGCGATCGCGCCCTGCCAGGCCGGACCCACCACCGGATCCTGGACGGACTGGCCGTACTCGGCGGCGTCGATGAAGACCTGGGCATTCATGCTGGCGTTGGCGGCAAGCCAGGCATCCTGCTTGCCGGCCATGGCCGGAATGGTGGAGCCCGATTCGCCAAGAATCGTCTCGCCTTCCTCGCTGTGGAGAAACTTGACGAACTCCAGGGCGGCGGCCGGCTGCTCGGTGTTGGCCCAGATTACGTTGGCAAGACCATGGATAGCCGTAGCGCGCTGCTTGCTGTACGGCAGGGGCACAACGTCGATGTTGGCATCGAGCGCAGCGTAGGTACCGGCCCGGAACGACCCGCCCGTCATCATCGCCACATTGCCGGCCGGGAAGAGGCTGTCGGCCACCGGATTCGCCTGCTGGATCGCGATCGACGGGGTGAGGCCATCAACGAAGTATTGTGCCAGGTAGGCGAAGGCCTCAGTGCCCTCCGGGCTGTCGACAATGCACTCGGTAAGATCCTCGTTCAGGTAGATGGCGCCGTTCTGGAAGACGTAGTTGGTGTAGTTCTCCTGGCCACTGGTTTGCATGCCTGCCCCCCAGATGCCGGCGCCCTCGTCGTTCATCTGCTCCGCCAGCGCCCGGTAGTCCTCCCAAGAGAGATCTTCGCCCGGGTATTCGACACCGGCCGCGTCGAAAAGGTCCTTGTTGTAGAAGAGGGCGATGGTATCGAAGTCGCGGGGCACGCCGTACTGGACCCCCTCGAAGGCATATGACTCGACCAGCGACGACGGCAACAGGGAGGTATCAATACCGTCCTCGACGTCGACGATCTGGGTGATCGGTAGGAGGGCGCCAACCGAGCCGTAGACCGGAACGTTGGCGGTGTTGATCCAGAAGACATCGAAGGTCTGGCCACCGGCCACCGCTGTCTGCAGCTGGGTCCAGTAATCGGCCCAGGGCACGATCTGTTTCTCGACAGTGATATTCGGCTGGACGGCCTTGAAGGCTTCGATCTGGGCGTCGATCGCCGCTTCCTGGGCGGTGTCCCAAAATCCGTAGGAGATGGTTGCCTCCTCGCCTTCGTAGGCGGGAACATCCTGGGCACCGGCGAGCTGAGGCACACGCGCAAGCATCCCGGCGGCAGCGCCGGCGGCACCCACCTGCATGGCGGCACGGCGGCTCATGCGGCGCTTCACAAGACGGTCGATCGCGGTTCGGTGTGTCGTCGTCACGTGTAAACCTCCATGTCTCCGTTCAACACCCCGAAAGGTGCGCAACGGTCAACGCGATCCGCGCCGGTTGATACCGTGTCGTCACCGGCATGACGATGTTTTGTCAACGCTACACAGTGTACGGGAAATCGGACGGATCAGGCGCATGGACGAGCAACCGGACCGCCGTTTGCCGCTTCGATGTGGCCGATCATGTTGAGCAGCCCCTGCATGTAGCCGACAGCATGCACACGGGCACGGTGGTTCCACGGCGTGTCGCCGTCCATGTGGGGCACGTGGTCGTCGAGCAGGAAGCCGGTGAAGCGGGTCGTCCGGGTGCAGCGCCAGTTTGACCCCGGCGTCCCGCGCCACCGGCAGCACCGCGTGCATGAAGCGCTCGTAATTCGCCCACATCGTGTCGGCGTCCAGCACCTCGTCGGGATCGCTCGTCGCGAACAGGCCGGACGCCCAGTCAGGACGGTCCGGCATAAACTCCCGCCCGTCCGTGTCAGACGCCTCGACCGCCGCCATGTCGAACGCGGTGACCTCGACGCCACCCCGGCCCGGTGCCGTGCGCGAGGTGCGCCAGACCGAGTTCGGCATGAAGTTGTAGCCGAGGATGGGGATACCCGCCTCGCCCATGGCGCGGATGGTGTGCTGGTAGGCCTCGATCTGTCGGTCGGCGCCGTCGTAGCCGGTCATGGTGCGGTGCAGGAAGGAGAGCGGCACGTTCTCGATCGCCTCCAGCACCAGACCATGCGCCGCGATTTTCGCGACCAGCGCCTTGAGGTCGTCGACCTCCTACCGCTCGGTGCCCGGCAGGTGGGGCGAGTTCATCTGCACCCCGCGCACGCCGAGCTGGGCGGCGAATCGCAGGATGTCGTCGTCCGGCTCGCTGAACTGCCCGATCGCCACTCGCATTCCGGTCGTGGTCATGGTTTCCCTCCGAAGATTCGTTCGACGCAATGCCGTAGGGATGGGATTCCGCAGAATATCCGCCCGGCCGGCCGCAGAGCGGCAAGTCGGAGGCGGTACCGGCATTGCGGTCGCTTCGCGACCACCGGGCAGACAACTGCCTGCGGCCGGTCTGCCCCTACGCTGTTGGTGACTGATGTCAGTGCCCCGCCATGGCGCAGCACACGAACCAAACGCCGCTCTTCCCCACCCATCGAGCCCTCCCCGCGCGAAGCGCAACCGCGATGGGAATCAGGTTGCACGGTTCGAGTCCAATCTCGATGCGCCAGCTTCGCTGCCGAGCGCTTCGCGCGGGGACCCTTCGCGTCGGACTTTCCGTCCTCGCTCTGGGTGACGGGGATTTCGCTGGCTTCTCTATCTCAGCCAATCAGGTCCCGCGACGAGCGGCCGCCTATGGGACGGCCCTACGGTGCAGCGTCCCCGGCATCCTGCGCGACGCTCAGCTCGCTGTTGACCGCCTCGACCAGGCCGGTCATGTAGCCGATCGCGTGCAGCCGCCCGAGCAGCTCGTAGCCGGGATTCTCGTTCGACTCCCCGGCGAGCGTCGGCACGTGGTCCGGGCGGATCGGCCCGTCGAAGCCGACCTCCGCCCACGCCCGCATCGCCGCCAGCATGTCGGTCTGGCCGGTGTTGTGGAATGTCTCGATAAACCGCTCCGGCGTGCCCCGCACGTCGCGAAAATGGACGAAGTGCACCTTGCCCTGGCTCCCGAAGCGACGGATCTCCGCCGGCACGTCGGCACCCATCGCCGAGAAGTTCCCCTGGCAGAAGGTGATGCCGTTGTTCGGACTGGGGACCATGTCAATCACCCGCTGGAAGGCATCCGGGTTCGTGAGGATGCGTCCGATGCCATGGACCGGCGAGATCGGCGGGTCGTCCGGATGCACCGCCAGCTTCACGCCGGCCTCTTCCGCGACCGGCACCACGCGCTTGAGGAAATCCTCCATGTTCACCCAGAGGTCGTCCTCGCTGATCTCGCCGAGGTCGGTGAGCTGGGTGTGGTCGACCGCGGCGTGGTCGTAGCCGGATACCAGAGCGTTGCCACGGCTGGCGACCGGAATGCCGAGATCACTGCGATACCAACCGATACCGGCCATCCAGTTGTGACACATGACCGGGATGCCCAGGCGACCCATGTTCTCCAGCAGCTGGCAGAAGTGCTGAATGCCCTCCTCCCGGCCGGGGCCGTTGGCCTTGACCGGCTCGAGGATCATCGCCGGAGCGGACTCGATCACCTGCAGGTCGAGCCCAGCGGCGGTGAACCGCTCCTTGATGGCACGAAGGTGCTCGAAATCCCACGCTGGTGGATCGTCCGGGCCCTCGGGGATGCCGGTGACGGCCGTGGTGACGCCGAGCTGCGGCGCGATCTCCCACAGGCGATTCGCTTCGCCCGCCGGGAAGACCTCCGCCAGTCTCGGCACGAATGGCCCTCCTGGCGGGTCGACGTCGATCAAGTCGCTCCAGTCGCCGTAGGTCGATACCGTCGGATCCATGGAAGTCCCCCTGCAGTGCTGTCACGCGGTCGTCGGGAACAGTGTCGAGGCGACAAAGACTGCTGGCAAGGGGTAGCCCCTGGGTGGCCCCGGGGGATTGACACGGCGGCACCCCGGGC
>JAUIGA010000108.1 GCA_030430125.1 Chloroflexia bacterium
CGATGTCTTCAAGCGTGTGCCATCGGTCGGAGCGCTGATAAAGCCAGAACGCCGCGTAGGCGGATGAAGATGATGATTCCTGGGACATGATGTAGGGTTCCTCGCTTGCGCCGCGCTCCATTCGGGCAGCGGCGCGGTCGCGCGCATGTACTGGACATATGATGCCGGTTTGCCGGCCAGCGCGCCACCGGCATGCGGTGGTTGTACCGGATTTGCGTGAGGTCCCGTCGTGCCGGGGTACGTCGGCGTTCGTGTGACCGGCTATACTGAACGGTGCCATGACGACGACGCAGCCTGACTTCTCCAGCCGACTCTCCGCCCTCGCTACCGCCCCCGGTGTCTACCTGATGAAGGACGCCGATGGGGTCATCATTTATGTGGGCAAGGCGCAATCGCTGCGCAACCGGGTCCGCTCCTATTTCCAGTCCCGGCGAGGCATGGATCCGAAGACCCGGCACCTTGTGTCGCACATCGCCGACTTCGAGGTGATCCGCACCGACACCGATTCCGAAGCGCTGATCCTCGAGAACGAGCTGATCAAGAAGTACCAGCCGAAGTACAACGTCCTGTTGAAGGATGGCAAGACGTTCCCCCACATCCGCATCACCAACGAGGAATGGCCGCGTGTGGTCAGCACGCGGCGCATCGTCAAGGACGGAAGCCACTACTTCGGGCCATACACCTCGGCGAGCCGGGCGTACGACACGATCAACCTGCTCAACCGGCTCTTTCCCTATCGCAAATGCGACCTGAAGATCACCGGCAACGAGAAGGTTTGCCTCTACTACCACATGAAGCAGTGCACCGCTCCCTGCATCGGTGCGGTCGACCGTGAGACCTACATGAAGGCGATCGACGGCACCAGGCTCTTCCTCGAGGGGCGTGGCGACGAGATCGTTGCGACGCTGGAGGACGAGATGGACCAGGCGTCCGAAGCCTGGAATTTCGAGCGAGCCGCCCAGCTTCGCGACCAGCTCTCCTCGGTCCGGCACGTGCTCGAGCGGCAGAAGATCGTCTCCAACCCCGGCACCAACGCGGACATCATCGCGGTCGCCCAAGGCGCCGGCGGCGACGCCGGAGTCCAGGTGGGGTTCCTGCGCAACGGCAAGATCATCGGTTCGGAGTTCTTCCGCATGGAGGCCGCGATCGACGACCGGCCAGGCGAGATCGTCTCCAGTTTCGTCACGCAGTTCTACAGTACCGCCGCGCTGATCCCTTCGCTCATCCTGCTCCAGCACAAGCTGCCGGGGGACGACGCGGAGCTCGTACACAAGTGGCTGCAGGAGCGGCGCGAAGGCGCGGTCGACCTGCGGGTGCCGCAGCGCGGACAAAAGCGGCAGCTCGTTGCCATGATCGCCGAAAGCGCCGCAGAGAACCTGGAACAGGCGCGGCTGAAGTTCCTCTCTGACGAGCAGAAGATGACGGCCGCCATGACCGAGCTGGCGGAGGCGCTGGATTTGCCGCGCCTGCCCCGGCGGATCGAGTGCTACGACATCTCCAACCTGCAGGGCACCAACCCGGTGGCGAGCATGGTCGTCTTCGAGGATGGGAAACCGGCCCGCAAGGAGTACCGTCGCTTCACCATCAAGACCATCACCGGCGCGAACGACTTTGCAATGATGGCGGAGGTGATCGGCCGGCGCTTCCGGCGAGCGGTCCAGGCCGACGAGGAGGCCGATGGCAAGTGGACCAGGTTGCCGGATCTCGTGATCGTCGATGGCGGCAAGGGGCAGCTGAACGCGGCGCTGGGCGCGCTCCAGGAGGTGGGCATGGATGTGCCGATCTCGTCGCTCGCAAAGGAGCAGGAGGAGCTGTTCCTGCCGGGGAATCCGGTTTCGATCCTGTTGCCACGCGATTCGCAGGCGCTGTTCCTGGTGCAGCGCATCCGGGACGAGGCGCACCGGTTTGCCGTCACGTTCCATCGCACGCGTCGAAGCAAGAGCGCGATCGCGTCGCAGCTCGACCAGATCCCCGGTGTGGGGCCGAAGCGGAAGAAGGCGCTGATCCGGACGTTCGGATCGGTCAAGGGGATTCGGGAGGCGTCCGCGGAGGAGCTGGCGACGGTCGATGGTATCAACCTGCAGCTGGCGGAGACGATCAAGGCGAGCCTGTGACGACCGTTCTTACCGGTTTTGGCGAGTCGGTGGCGGGCCTACCAGTTCGACTGACCCAGGAGGTCCGGTGAAACTGCTATCCCTGGAAGCACCGAGGGCACTCGAGGAAACGATCCATGTCATCCAGCATGGTGGGGTCGTAGCATTCCCGACCGACACCGTCTACGGACTCGGAGCGTCGCTGCGATTCCCGGAGGCGATCGACCGTATCTTCGCGATCAAGGGTCGGGACGCCGCCAAGCCGCTGCCGGTACTCGCATCGTCGGTCGACAAGGTGCATCTGGTGGCGGAGATTCCCGGTCCGGAGGTGACGGCGCTGCTGCGTGCATTCTGGCCGGGTGGGCTGACCGTGGCGCTGCCGGCACTGCCGGACGCCCCGCCGCAGGTCATCCACCCCGACGGCACTGTCGGGGTCCGGGTGCCGGACCACTCGATCGCGTTGACGCTCTGCGATCGCGCCGGTGGCGCGCTGGCGACGACCAGTGCCAACCGCGCCGGTGAGGCTCCCGCCTGTGGTCCGGGGGAGATCAGCGAGCAACTCGGGGACACGGTGGATATCGTGCTTCATGGCGGGTTTGCCCCGTGTGGGGAGGCTTCCACGGTCATCCGGATTGATGGTGCTAGGATTGCGGTGATTCGCGCCGGGTCCATACCGCCTGCGCGCATCGAGGAGGAGTGGGCAGGAATCATGGCGAACGCCACGTCCCCTGGCCTTTGAGCATGACGGATCGGACCAGGCGCAGCGAATCGGGCGCGGGTCACGGATACAGGACGGCATCATGACCGACGAGGAGCGATCACACCCGCTTCGGTCCCGGCCACCGAGGTCGACCGAGTTCGACATCGACGATCAGGACGCGGACACCAGCCACAAGGTATTCGGCCTCGGGATCGAGACGGCCGAATCGCGCCAACCCGCCTATGGGCAAGGCGTGGTTGTCAGCCTGCTGACGGCCGGTGCCGTGCTGATCCTCGCGATCATCGCCGTTGGCAACGATGTCGAGGGGGACCCGCCGGTTTTCAAGAACGCGTCGACCCTGTACTGGATCGTCGCCGCGGTGGTGATGGCTCTGGCGGCCGGCGGCGCGCAGTTCGCCGAACGCAGCGCGACCCTTGCCGCCGAGAGTGTGGGCCAGTCGCGCGTGCGCACAACAATGGCGACCGCGTGGACGGTCCCGCTGGTGTCGGTGTTCGCATCGATCGTGCTGGTGGCGACCTTCCACAACCAGTTGATGCTGCTGGTCGGTCCCCTGCTGGCGTTCATCGGCACGGCGGGCGCGCTGCTGTCGCGTGACCTGCTCGATGAGGTCGACGAACAGTCCAGCCGGGTGGCGTCCACCATCCACACGGTGGTCGTCCACGGCATCGCCTTCTTTGCCTACAGCGCGGTCTATCTCAACAAGCTCGACACCTGGTTGGCCGCGCCGCTGGTCGGGGTCATCACGTTCCTGCTGATGCTCGAGACACTGGAGCGAGCCGGGGTCCAACCACAACGCCGCGTGTTCTTCGCGGCGCTGGTGGCCTGGGTGCTGCTCCAGTCGATGATGGCGCTCAACTGGTGGCCGTCGTATGGATGGGCCGGTGGCGCGGTGCTGCTCGCCGTGTTCTACATCGTGTCCGGCCTCGTGCTCGTCTATTGCGAGCACGGTTCGGTTCAGCGGCGGGACTACACCGAATTCGGCGCGGTGGGCGGGATCGCCATCCTGCTGCTCGCCATCTTCGGATAGTCCCCGGGAAAGGTGGTTGCCATGGTCGATGGAATCGTGCCATTCCGGCGCAAGCGAGACGATGCGCGCGAGACTCCGAGCTACCAGCAGCGCCTCGAGGCGCTTGAGCACCTTGAGGAGTTGCTGGAGTTGATGCACGAGCACGGCGTGGAAACCCGGCTTGAGCTCGAACGCCGCATCGACGAGCTCGAGGCTGCCCTCGAGGCGGATCCCGACGGACCGCGCGTGTGAAGGATCTGTTCGAAGCCAACCGCGAACGGGTACTCGTGGGGCGCGCGCCGCTCGCTACGCGAATGCGCCCGCGTACGCTCGATGACCTGAATGGGCACGAAAAGATCGTCGGCACCGGCACCTTGCTGCGCCGCGCGATCGAGGCCGACCGGCTCTCGTCGCTGATCCTGTGGGGCCCACCCGGATCCGGCAAGACCACGCTGGCCCGCATCATCGCCAACACCACCAACGCCGCCTTCGAAAGCGTCAGTGCCGTGACCGGCGGTGTCGCGGACCTTCGCGCGGTGATCAAGAACGCGAAGGACCGGCTCGGGATGAACGGCGCGCGCACGGTGCTGTTCATCGACGAGATCCACCGCTTCAACAAGGCGCAGCAGGATGCCATCCTGCCGTTCGTGGAGGATGGTACCGTCATCCTCATCGGCGCCACGACCGAGAACCCTTCGTTCGAGGTCAACGCTCCCCTGCTCTCTCGCTCCCGCGTTGTCACGCTGCAGGCACTCACTGACGACGACATCGGCGCGCTCGTCGATCGTGCGATCGGGGACACCGATCGCGGGCTGGGCGGCTTGCGGCTGTCCCTGTCGCCAGCGGGGCGCGACCTGCTGGTCAATCTCGCCAACGGCGACGCGCGCTTTGCGCTCAATACGCTGGAATACGCCGCCACCGGTGCCGAGGCAGGTGGGATCATTGGCGATGACCTTGTCGCCGAGGCGGCTCAACGCCGCGCCGCGACGTACGACAAGAGTGGCGAAGGGCACTTCGACACGATCTCGGCGTTGCACAAGACGATCCGTGGCTCCGACCCCGACGCGGCGCTTTACTGGCTGGCGCGCATGTTGGAGCGCGGCGATGACCCGCTCTATGTCGCCCGGAGGCTGGTCCGGTTCGCGTCCGAGGATGTCGGGCTGGCTGACCCGATGGCGTTGCCGAAGGCGATTGCCGCGCAGCAGTCGGTCCATTTTCTCGGTTTGCCCGAAGGCGCGCTGGCCCTGGCCGAGCTGGTCGTGTACCTGGCGCTGGCGCCGAAGAGCAATGCGATCTATGCGGCGTGGAGCGCGGTCCGCGAGGATGTTGCCAACACCCGCAACGACCCGGTGCCGCTGCATCTGCGCAACGCGCCCACAAAGCTGATGCGTGAATCCGGCTACGGCAAGGGGTATCGGTATGCCCACGACTTCGACGACGGCATCGTCGGCCAGCAGAACCTGCCGGACAATCTCGAAGGGCGCCGGTACTACGAACCGACCAATCGTGGCTACGAGCAGGAGCTGACCGAGCGACTCGCCCGCGTGCGCGAGATTTACGAGCGAACCCTGCCCGGGGAGAACGACGAGGATGCGGAATGACGATTGAAGTGCCGGTGAAGCGCTCGTATGGCCGTTCGGTAGAGTCGATGCGGCCGGTCACGATCGCGCCGAATGCCCTGCCGCACGCCGAGGGATCCGCCTACATCAAGATCGGCGACACGCATGTGCTGTGCGCCGCGACCGTGGAAGAGCGCGTTCCGGGCTGGATGAAGGGCAAGGGTCGCGGGTGGGTCACCGCCGAATACGCAATGTTGCCTCGCGCCACGAGCGAGCGTACCCCGCGGGAGGCGGCAAAGGGCAAGCAGGGCGGTCGTACCGTTGAGATTCAGCGGCTGATCGGACGGGCGATCCGTGCAGGGGTCGACCTGGATCTGCTCGGAGAACGGCAGATCATCCTCGATTGCGATGTGATCCGCGCCGATGGCGGCACCCGATGCGCGTCGATCACCGGCGCATGGGTCGCGCTGGCGCTGGCATGCCGGCGACTGATGGATTCTCACCGGTTGCGCGCCTACCCCATCATGAGCCAGATCGCCGCGGTCAGTGTCGGAGTCGTGCGGGGGGTTCCGATGGTCGATCTCGACTATCGGGAGGACTCGAAGGCCGATGTTGATGTCAATGTGGTCATGACGGACCGGTCCCAGTTCGTGGAGCTGCAGGGGACGGCGGAAGCGGCCCCGTTTTCTTCCGGAACGCTCGACGAGATGCTGGTGCTGGCCAGCACCGCCCTCGATGACCTGTTCGCGAAGCAGCGCGAGGCGATTGGCGACGGTGGGTGATTCCGTCAGTGGTTGACGGAAGACGTGATACCTGGTCGTGCTCATCGGCGATCGCGCTCGGGCAATTCGCGCGTTCACGCTCGCAATCAGACCCCATTCGTCGCGCCCGGGCACGGCGGCCCGGGCCTATCGAACTTTCGCCAATCCTCATCACAAGAATCCGGGGGTAGCGGCGGTTTGCACGCGCACCCGTCGATCGACGGCGACAGGTTGCGCAGCGGGCAATGCCGCCTGGCCTCAAACCGGGACCCCACCGACGGCGCTATTGTCGGCGACTGTGCCGTTGAAGACTCGGGTCGTCACAACTCCAGCGCGATGTCGATCAGCGCTCGCTTGAGCTGATCGGTCGCCTGGGCGGAGACGGCGCTGACGCGAATGTGGCCGGGCAAAATGTCCTGATCCGGCACGAATACACGAACGCCTCGGGCTTCCATGCGTGGCAGGAAGAACTCGACATCGCCTCGCGCAAATCGGGTCAGGACGAAGTTCGCCCACGAGAGGTACGGCGTGTGCAGCATGCTCAGCTTGCGGAGCTGCCGGTAGAGACGACCCTTCTCCATCGCAACGTGGCGCGTGGTTCGTTGCAGCCATGCCCAGTCGTCCAGCGTTGCCCGCGCCGCGATCAACGCCTCGCGCTGGAGTCCGCGGGCTGGCAGCACTGCCCGAAGCTGTTCGCCGATCGATGGCGGGCAGACAGCCCACGCGAGCGGGGTGTCCGCTAATCCACCCCACCACTCCATCGACTGCAGCACGATCACATTGTCGAATTCGCGAACCAGCGGTGCCATCGTGCGGCGGGAGTAGGCCCCGTGCCGCTCGTCAATTACCGCCAACCTGCTCTGCCGCGAGAGGCGCACGAGCTCGTGGATGTCCAGCAGCGTGCCGGTCGGATCGTTGGGCGACATGACGACGCTGGTGGTGGATTCAGGAAAACGTCTCGTGCTGCGGGAAAGTCCCAGACCGAACGACGCGGATCGAGGCACGACCTCGATCTCACCACCGAGATCCAGCACGCGCTGGAGCTCCGCCAGGTGGGTCGGGGGGAACACCGCCACAGGGCCGGCGTTGACGCGCCAACTCACGATCGCGTCGTAGAGCGCGTCGATCCCGCCGGCCAGCACCACCCACCGCTCGGCGACACCGACAATTTGGCCGATACGGCGACGGAGGTCGGCGGCGATCTCGTCGTTCGTGCCCGTCATCAACTCGATGTCGGCGAGTGCCTCGGTCACGGCGTCCGTTGGCGCGAGGGGATTGGCGAGGTCGTCCAGCAGGACGAGCGGTTGGAGATGGTTCGGGCGGAGTGGCAATACGTGCATGGTCAGGCGCGGAGCACCCGGCGAATCGCCGTTGGAATGTGCGCCGCGCGTTGTCCTCGGTCGTGGCGCTCCTCGACGACGCCGTCGGTGCCGACTTCGATCACCGCGGTTTGGCCGATGACGGGCAGGGCGACATTGCGAACCGGTGTGCCGCCGGGGGTAGCCCCGTGATAGTTGCCGAGATGGGCGTGACCATGAACGACCAGCGACACCTTGTGCTGGTCGACGACGCGGCCAAGGATCGAATTGCCGAGCATCCAGTGTTTCACCTGCGGCTCGTCTCCGAGCGTGCTCGTCGTGGGCGCGTAATGCATGGTCACCAGCGAGATATCTGGACTCTGCCGACGCATGGACCGCAGCGCGGCGTCGAGCCGCATCGCCTCACGGCGCGCGCGAACCGCGACGGCCTGGCTGAACCGGGTGCTGATCAGGTCCGGCGCCTCGTCGGGCCAGAAACCGCCACCGTAGCCGCCGATGCCGGCGATCCCCACCCGGACGCCCCGCGCCACGACCACCGCCGATTCGCCATCCAGCAATTCGATGCCGGCCGCGGAGAGCACCCGGCGAAATTCGCGACGCCGGAGACTGCGCCGGTCGTGGTTGCCGAGCACGGCAAAGGCCGGCACCCCCAAATCGGAGATCAGGTCGGCGACGATCTCGACCTCGGGCAGACGACCGTTCTCGGTCAGATCCCCGGTGAACAGGACGACATCGGCGGCGGCGGCGATTCCGCGCAGTTCGTCGAGGACCGACACCGGCGAATCGATCCGCATGTGCATGTCGCCCAGCGCGGCGACGCGGATTCGAGGGTCCCCATACCCGTTGTTGCTGAAAGCCTTGCTCACGTCTGCTTGCACTCGGTAGTGACTCGATTCACGACATCGGTCGCGCGGCAACCCGACGCGACCCGTGGAGACGAGTGTACCGCGTGACCTTCGACCTCGCCCCGTTCGTACCTTCCCCCGTATACTGGAGAACCGAACATGCCGATGCCCGTCGTCGCGCCGGTTGCCCGTGGTGCCTGCGCCTGGGGTAGCCGCGTCCTCACGCCTGGGAGACACCTTGCTGCTTACGTCACAGAACCGCCGGGACATCTGGCGACCAATCGTGTCAGTTGTCATGCTGGTTGCGCTGCTCCTCCCGGTCGTCGCGCCGGCGCGGCCAGCGCTGGCCGCCATCGAGATACCGGATGTCACAGCGCAGGGCGTCTACGCCTACGACGCCGACACCGGGATCGAGCTGTTTGCGAGGAACGAGCATGAGCGCATGCCCGTCGGATCGGTGGTCAAGACGGTCACGGCGCTGGTGACGTTGAAATACGCCGAGCGCGACCAGGAAGTCACCATTATCGAGTCAGACATGGTTGATACATCGCTGTACTCGAACATGAACCTGCAGGCCGGCGACACATTGACGGTGTCGCAGTTGCTGTACGGTCTGTTGATTCCATCCGGCAACGATGGCGCGAATGCGCTGGCGCGACACGTGGGCGGCATCATCACCGGCAGCGACGATCCCATCGCCCAACTCGACGGGTTCGTGGCCGAGATGAATGCCTTCGTCGCCGAGCAGGGGCTGGAGAACTCGCGCTTCACCAACCCGCACGGTCTCGACGCGCCGAACAACTACTCCAGCGCCTATGATGTCGCGCACATCAGCCAGTTGCTGCTGCAGGATGAGTTCCTGGCCAGCGTCGTCGGCGAGCCGGGCTACTCATTCGTGTCGGTCGGTCCGGAGGCGCGGCAATACCAGGGGGCCACCACCAACCAGCTGCTCGGGCAGTCGGGGGTGGTTGGCGTGAAAACCGGGTCCGACGACGAGGCCGGCGGATGTGTCGTGCTGGCGCGACAGGTGAACAATGGCAACTCCACCGTGATCACGGCGGTCATCGGTGCGGACCTGGTTTACGACGACAACGGCATGATTACGCTC
>JAUIGA010000109.1 GCA_030430125.1 Chloroflexia bacterium
GATGCCCCCCGCGATATCGCTGAACTGCAAGTCGATCAGGCGGACCTTGTGCTCGCTGATTCGTCCGATGGCTTCGGCGACGCGCTCTGGATCGCGGTGCAGGTGGGGGGATGAGAGAGGCCGGGAAACCTGTACCATCTCGCGACATCCTTCCTCGTGGTGCGTGCGCTGCATCCTGCTGCCAAGCGGCAAGGCGAATGCAACTTGTGACATTCTGAACGATCTGTGCGGGCGATCCAAACCCATATTCGCGGTCGCGCTGTCGATGACGCGATGCCTTCGAGGCACGCACCACTCGGCACGGTCGCGTTGGTGCGATCGCTGCATTCGAACGCAGCATAGCGCATTTTTCGTTCGATTGGGCGCAACGTCCAAATTCCACCGCCGAGGTTCTTGGCGTTCTGTACCTGTACGGCGCATTCCCGGCGTCGGTACACTAAAAGTCCCCACAACGGCGTGGAGCGAGGGACAGGAATTCGGGACACGACGGGACGTACTCGACCATAACCCGTGTCACGCTTCACGACTCGCACCGCGCCGATGCACACCTTGGTCACCGACCGACGCACAGCTTGTGCAATGGACACGACAGGCGGACCTGGCGGGCAGGGCCAGATCGCGCCGGTCGTTGTCGCTGTTTTCAAACAGAACAGGCGTCACCTGAGCAGGAGGAGCTTGAATGGACGTCACAAATCAGCGAATCGCTCCCATGTACCACCCGTCGCTCGATCACGACAGCTGCGGTGTCGGGTTGGTGGTGGACATTCACGGCCGCGCCTCCCGCGAGATTGTCGAGAAGGCACTCGCCGGGCTGGTCAACCTGACCCACCGTGGCGGCGTCGGCGCCGATGCCCGAACCGGCGATGGCGCGGGTATCCAAACCCAGATTCCCCACCGGCTCTTCAGCGATGTGCTCGCCGGATTCGGGGCCGAATCGCCGGGAGCCGGCGATTATGGCGTGGCGATGACGTTCCTGCCGCTGGGCAAGGAAGCGGAGGGCAAGCGTGTCGTCGAGCAGGCGGCTGCCCGGCGCAACCTGTCCACCCTCGGCTGGCGCGAGGTGCCGATCGACCCGGCCGTGCTCGGCGAGACCGCCGCGAAGACGCTTCCGGCCATCTGGCAGGCGCTGATTGCCCGGCCGGACGGCATGGACATCGACACCTTCGAAAAGGAGCTGATGATCGCCCGGCGCATCGCCGAGCGCGAAGCCGCGGCGGAACCCGACTTCTTCGTGGCGTCGATGTCGGCGCGCACCGTCATCTACAAGGGCTTCTGCCTGCCGGAGGATCTGGCGCGGTTCTATCTCGACCTGCAGGACGAGCGGGTCGAGAGCGCGATAGTGCTCTTCCACCAGCGGTACAGCACCAACACCTTCCCGACCTGGGGCATGGCGCAGCCGTTCCGCTACATCGCGCACAACGGCGAGATCAACACGATCCAGGGCAACCGCAAATGGATGGTCGCGCGGCAGGGCGACCTGGAGATGGGCGGTGTAGACAGCGAGCTGCTCGCACCGCCGGTGTCGCAGGATGGCAGCGACTCACTCACCTTCGACAATGCCCTGGAACTGCTCCACCACGGTGGCCGCACGTTGCCGCGGGCGCTGATGATGATGGTGCCCGAGCCGTGGGAGCAACTGCCGGAGATGGATCCGGCCCGCCGTGCCTTCTACGATTACCACGCCGGACTCCTGGAACAGTGGGATGGTCCCGCCGCCCTCGGCTTCAGCGACGGTGTGCTCGCCGGGGCGACGCTTGACCGCAACGGGTTGCGACCGCTGCGCTATTCGATCACCAGCGATGGGCTCTTCGTCGCCGGCTCCGAGGCGGGCACCGTCGAGATCGACCAGTCGCGGGTGGTCGAGAAGGGGCGGCTCGGACCGGGCGAGATGATCCTCGTCGACACCGAGGCCGGGCTTGTCCTCCGCAACGACGACCTCAAGCGAGACATCGCCGAACAGCGGCCTTACCAGCAATGGCTGGACGAGAATCGCGTGCGATTGAGCCCGGCGCCGGACGCGGACGAGCCGGTGCCCGTCCCCGTCGATGCCGACCTCAAGACGCGCAGCGCGCTGACGAAGACGCCGCCGGAGATGATCGCGCTGCAGCAGGCCTTCGGATACACCGCCGAGGATATCCGCTTGATCGTCACGCCGATGGCCGGTGAGGGCAAGGAGCCAACCTGGTCGATGGGCGACGACGCGCCACTGGCCGTGCTGGCTGAGCGTGCCCGTCCGATCTCGACCTATTTCCGGCAGCGCTTCGCGCAGGTGACGAACCCGGCGATCGACTCGCTGCGCGAGCGCAAGGTGATGGCGCTCGACGCCTTTATCGGTCCGCGCGGCAACCTCCTCGCGGAAACGCCGGAGCAGGCTCGGTTGATTCACCTGCCCAGCCTGGTGCTGTCGGCGTCAATGCTCGAGGCGGTGAAGGCCAACGGCACATTGGCCGTCACGACCGTCTCCACCATCTTCCCGATCGAGGCCGGAACCGGCACACTGGCCACCGAGCTTGACCGCATCGTTGGCGAGGCCGTGCACGCCGCCCGGGAGGGTGCCGGCGTGCTGATCCTGAGCGACCGGGGTGTCGATGCGGCACACACCGCCGTGCCGATGGTGCTCGCCGCCGGTGCGGTGCACAGCGGCCTGGTGGAAAGCGGCCTGCGGTCCCGGCTCGACATCGTCGCCGACACGGGCGAGGTCTGGGATGTCCACCAGCTTGCCGTCCTGACCGGATATGGCGTTTCGGCGGTGCATCCGTGGCTGGCCCTGCAGGCCGCCGCGGCGCTGTCCGGCCAGCGCGGGTATGAGTCGGTGAAGCCGCGGGAGCTCCGGGCCAACTACCTCAGCGCCCTGGAGGCCGGATTCCTGAAGATCGCGGCGAAGATGGGTATCTCCACTGCCAGCGGCTACCGTGGCGCGCAGATCTTCGAGATCATCGGGCTCAGTCACGAGGTGGTCGATCGTGCCTTCCCGGACACCGTGACCCGCGTGGGTGGGCTCGGTTTCGCGGAGCTCGAACAGGATCTCTTCGCGCGCCATGCCGAAGCCTGGGGCGAATCGGCCAGGCGGTTGCCGGATGTCGGCCTGATCAAGTTCAAGCGCGATGGCGAGAGCCATGCCTACGCGCCGACCATCGTCAAGGCGCTGCAGCAGGCGAGCCAGACCCACGAGCCGCAGGATTTCACCACCTTCCTTGAGATGGTCAAGGGCCAGCCGCCGACGTCGATTCGCGACCTGCTCGCCTTCACGCCAGCTGGAGACCCCATTCCGCTCGATGAGGTCGAGTCCGAGGCGGATATCCTGGGGCGGTTCGTGGTGACGGCCATGTCGCTCGGCTCGCTCAGCCCGGAGGCGCATCAGACGCTGACGATCGGGATGAACCGGATCGGCGCGCGATCGAATTCCGGCGAGGGGGGCGAGGATCCCCACTGGTACGACAACAAGGGACCCGACCAGCTGCACGCGAAGGTGAAGCAGGTCGCCTCGGGGCGCTTCGGCGTCACGCCGCGGTACCTCTCGAAGGCCGACGAGCTGGAGATCAAGATTTCGCAAGGCTCGAAGCCGGGCGAGGGCGGGCAAATTCCCGGACATAAGGTCACGGACTTCATCGCGCGCATGCGGCACGCGGTGCCGGGGCTGCCGCTCATTTCTCCGCCGCCGCACCACGACATCTACTCGATCGAGGATCTGGCACAACTCATCTACGACCTGCGGCAGATCAATCCGCGCGCGAAGATCGGCGTGAAGCTCGTCGCCGAAACCGGTGTCGGCACCGTGGCGGCGGGTGTCGCCAAGGGGCGTGCCGACTACATCCTGATCAGCGGTCATTCCGGCGGTACCGGGGCATCGCCGCTGGCGTCGATCAAACATGCGGGCTGCCCGTGGGAGCTTGGACTGGCCGAGACCCAGCAGACGCTGGTGCTCAACGGTCTGCGTTCGCGCGTAAAGCTGCGCACCGACGGTGGCATCAAGACCCCGGACGATATCCTCACCGCGATCCTGCTTGGTGCCGAGGAGATTGGATTCGGGACGTCGGCGCTGGTGGCGATCGGGTGCGACATGGCGCGGCAGTGCCACCTGAACACCTGCCCGACCGGCATCGCGACCCAGCGCGCCGACCTCCGCGCGAAGTTCGCCGGTACGCCGGACCATGTAGTGGCCTGGTTCGAACAGGTTGCTTCGGCGACGCGGTCGCTGATGGCGGCGCTCGGCATTCGCAAGCTGGACGACGTCGTCGGTCGCACCGACCTGCTCAAGCGAGCGGATGTCGCTGGCCGGGCCGAATTGCTCGACCTCGGTGACCTGCTTGCCGAACCGGCGCCGGAGGAGCAGCGCCGCCAGACGCTGGACATCGACCACAACGCGGTGCCGACCCTGGACGACGAGATCCTCGCGGACATTGCGTCGCAGCTGGAACACGGAGAGCCGATCGACGTCTGCCGTCCCATCCGGACCGAAAACCGTACCGTCGGCGCGCGAATTTCCGGCCATATCACGGTGCTGCGCGAGAGCACGCCGTCGCCGATCGGCCGGGTCACCTGTACCTTCGACGGCAGCGCGGGTCAGAGTTTCGGGGCGTTCAACGTCGCCGGGCTGCGGCTGCGACTCTACGGCGAAGCCAACGACTACGTGGCAAAGGGCATGGGTGGCGGCGAGATCGCGGTCATGCCGGCGCGAGATGCGACCTTCGACGGTTCGCAGACCATCGCCGGGAACACGATCCTCTACGGGGCGACCGGCGGCACGCTGTTCCTCGCCGGGGCCGCGGGTGAGCGTTTCGCGGTCCGCAACAGCGGCGCGACGGCGGTTGTCGAGGGCGTGGGCGACCACGGCTGCGAGTACATGACCGGCGGCAAGGTTGTCGTCCTCGGCGAGACCGGGCTGAACTTCGGCGCCGGCATGACCAACGGTGAGACGTGGGTCTGGGATCCGGCGGGGTCATTCGAGGGACGCATCAATCCGGACTCGGTCAGCCTTCGTCGTGGCGTCGCCGCGGAGCTCGCTGACGTGCGGGCGCTGATCGAGCGGCACGTCGCCGCGACCGGCAGTGGCCGTGGCCAGGCGATCCTTGACAGCTGGGATGCTGAGTCACAGGTGTTCTGGCGTGTCGAGTCGCTGGAGGCCGTCGAGGCGGCGCGCCTCGCGGTCGAGGCCGAGAATGATACGGCCGACACCGGCGCGGCGGACTAGCGCGCCGGTCACGTCGAAGGCGTGCTGCCGAATTTGAGGCGGCATCCGGGAACTCTTGTCGATGAGGAAGCGGGACGGCGCAGCAGCCGTCCCGCTTCAGTGTCTTGCCAGGTGGGTGCTCCTGCGTTGAAGGCTACGGGACAGGCGTGCCGTGCTCATCCACGAACGTGGTGAATGGCCCGTCGGTCTTGAAGAAGCGCGCTTCCCAGAGGACGGTTGGCCCGTCGCTGAGGTTCCAGCCAGTGTGTGTGGTGTGGGCAGCGAAGTGGTCGAACGCGACACAGTCACGTGGCTCGAGTGTCATGTCCGTGTCGAGCGCGATCGGTTCGGGCTCGCCGCCATCACGCGTGATCATTGCTTCGCCCTCGTGAATCGCGAAGCCAAGCTGGCCGGACTGGACGCAGAACACGATGGCAGTCGGGTGGAAATGTTCGGTGGCGTAGGTGCCCGGTTCGAAGACGAGCTCGGCCAGCACGAGGCGGTAGCCCGGAGCAACAGCCGAGTCGACCCCGCCGAGGATGACGCCGGCCACGCCCTCCGCACCCGGCGTGGCGTCGTCTGGCACCTGAGCGTTTCGGGCGATTGCACCCACCATGGTCGATCCGAGCAGCAGGGCAACGAGCAGAGTGATCGAAATTTGTCGGCGGGACATGTGAATCCTCCTTCGTGTCGTGCGAGTCGCCGGATCCAGTGGCTTGACAACCCGGGCCTGGAACACATATCGGGTTGCCATGGAGCCACGTCACGATCATGAAGGAGTTGGGTTGGGTTCGCATCGTAGAGATTGCCGATAGCGGGGCAGGATGCCCTGGGACTGTGGCACCGTAACCCTACGGTGTCTGCGGGCAACGGATCCGGAACGTCACACAAGACCCCGCCGGACCGCGTGCGTTGCCGCTGCCGTGCGCGAGTGCACGTTGAACTTGGTGAGGATGTTTCGCACGTAGGAGGTCACCGACCGGTAGCTGATACCCAGCTCCTGCGCGATTTCCCGGTCGGAGTGCCCCTCGACCAGGAGCCGCAGCACGGTTTCTTCTCTTGGTGTCAAGGCGCTGCGATCATCCCGAGCGGCCTCGTGCTCGGCGGACCGATCTCGTACCCCGGCGAGAAATTCCGCCGCTTCGGTCGCGGCTTCACCTGGCGGCAAGTCGCGCCCCGCCTCCCGAGCCGCCAGGAACCTGGCGTCTCCCAGCTTTTCGCGAACGGCGGACACTGTCGCGTCGTGCCGTTCTCGATTTTGGGCGGGCGGGACGTACGCCAGGGCTTCCGCGACAGCCGATGCCGCTCCAAGAAAGCGGGCCGCCAGCTCGGGCTGACCTGTGCGGGCAGCGACCGACGCCGTGCCCATCAAGGCTTCCACCTGACCTTCCCTGTTCTTGACCTTGACCCACAGGCGCAGGCTCGACTCAATATGAGTTGCCGCCTCGATCGTATTGCCCCGTCTGGCTTCGATCAAGCCTAGCGTCAGATGCGTGCTCGCGGCACCGTAGTCGAAACCATCTTTGGCGTGCAGGGCCAGCGCATCCATGAGTATCGAATGTGCTCGATTTGAGTCGCCCTGTTCGAACAGGACCATGCCCAGGTACATTCGTGAAGTCGCCAGGCCGCCAATATCGCCCACTGGTTCCAGGAGGCATGCCGCCTCCTCAAGCACTGGTATAGCTTGATCGTACTGTGCCGTATCCTTGAGCACATTCCCGAAGTTCATCAAGCCACGACCGATCCCGCGCTGGTTGCCGAGCGCCTTGCGAATTGCCAGGCCCTGCCGGGAGAGCTCCACAGCGTTGGTGCCGCCGGAGACACGCTCCAGCATGCCCAGCTTGATCAGGGCCATTGCGCGCGCTGCCGGGACGGTGTCACCCCCGATCTCCAACCCGCGAATGAGCCAGGCGAGACCTTCAGTCCGGTGGCTCCGATAGTGCCAAAGTCCGCCTAGCGCCGCTGCCATTCGCAGGAATGCCGCGCCATTGCCTGACGCCTCCATCCATCGCAGTGCTGCCTCGAAATTGCTGAGCTCCGACTCCAGCCGGTCCAGCCACCAGGTATGATCCGGTCCACCCCAGATCGACGGATCGCCCCGTTCCACAAGATCGACGAAGTAGAATGCGTGCCTGTCACGGACGGCGTGCTCCTCGCCCAGGGCTGCCAACTGCTCAAGCCCGAACTCCCGAACCGTCTCCAGCATGGTGAAACGCGGACGCCCATCGAAGTCCACGTCCTGGCGAAGCAGACTCCGGGATACCAGCGAACCAAGAAGGTCGAGGACGTTGTCTTCGGAGACTTCGTGCTCCATGGCTTCTGCCGCTTCGAGCGTGCACCCACCGGCGAACACCGCCTGGCATCGAAAGACGCGCTGCTCCTCCGGGGTGAGCAGGTCGTAGCTCCAGGCGATCGCGCCCCGAAGCGTGCGCTGGCGCATCGGAAGATCCCGCGCACCACCGGTGAGGATGGGCAGGCGACGAACGAGACGTTCGAGCAGCGTGGCGGGCGGGACGTGGGCAAGCCGGGCGGCAGCCAATTCGATCCCCAGCGGCAAGCCGTCCACACGTCGCACGATGTCGTCGATGATCGAGCGGTTGGCGTCGGAGAGGGCGAAGTCGGCCTGGACGGCCGTTGCTCGTTCGACAAAAAGTCGTACCGCCTCACTTTCGGAGGGCTCGTCCGAGCGGTGGTCTGGATCGGGCAGGCTCAGCGGGGGAACTGCAATCACCCGTTCACCAGCTACGCGCAGCG
This sequence comes from Chloroflexia bacterium, assembly GCA_030430125.1. GTDB lineage: Bacteria > Chloroflexota > Chloroflexia > Thermomicrobiales > UBA6265 > JACCVC01. The sequence goes on from JAUIGA010000109.1 coordinate 7,925, forward strand.
GCTCGCGGCTGGTGACCAGGCCTGTCATTTGTGGACACAACGCAAGCATCCTCGCCACGAGCGGAGATGCGGACACGAATGGATCGAAGTTGTCAAACACCATCAGGAGGTGACGGTCCCTCAGAACATCGGCGACTCGCTCAGCCAGCGGTCGGTCGGTCTGCTCTCGCATCCCGAGCGCTCGAGCGACAGATGGTTCGAGGAGACCGGGATCAGCAATGGTGCTCAGGTCGACAACGGCGATGCCGTCGGAGAAGTGGGCGCCAACCTCCCTGGCGACTTCCAGGGCGAGGCGCGTCTTGCCGACCCCACCCGGGCCGACCAGGGTGATCAGTCGATGCTCCGGTCGACGGATCAACGCACTGATCTCTCGCACGTCTCGCTCGCGACCCACGAAGCTGCTCAGCGGTACGGGGACCGCAGCGCCGATGGTGCTCCTGGTGTGGAGAACCAGCGGTGTGTTCTGGGTAGTGCTTGCGCTGCGTGGCGCCTGGTTGATCACCGACCGCAACCTCCGCGTGTCGCAAGGGGTGTCTGGATATGATGCCCCCGGAAGTGACTTACGTCAATGTCGACTCGTTCGGGACATGACTCGTTGCTGGTCGATACACTCGTCAATTCGTGCGCTCGCACGACGCACAGCGGCTCGTGAAACATCGCGGCCCGGCAGCCGGTCCCTGCAGGCAACGTCGCGACCGTTGCATCGTCCACGCAGGGCGCGCAGGTTCACACCCGATTCGACGAAGTTCTGTGACGTGTTGCTGGCAGCATCCTGACACGAACCGACACCTGCATTGGAGCAAACGATGGCCAATACGTCGCAATCGGGAACCATTCGACCCGCCGAACCACAGGAGGCGAGCCTGCTTGCCGATCTTCAGAACCGCTCATCGACGCACTGGGGATATCCGCCCGACTTCTTCGACTGGGCCCCGGGCGCGCACGAAATCCCGGAGGAATACGTCCGGGACAACTCGGTCTTCGTCCTGGAGGAGGATGACCGGGTTGTTGGCTTCTACGGATTCACGATGGAAGACGGCGAGCTGTTGCTGGACAAGCTCTTCGTGGACATCGACCGCATCGGCACCGGTCGCGGGAAGGCGCTGTGGCTGCATGCGATCGAAACCTCCCGCAACCTCGGCCATGACAGCTTCGTGATCGGTTCCGACCCCAACGCCGCGCCGTTCTACCGGGCGATGGGCGCGGAATGGTACGCCGAGAAGCCCACTCCGTCACCAGAATGGACCGTGCAGATGTTCCGCTATCTCCTCACGAACGAATAACGGGTCGCCGTCCCGGGCACGATTCGCCTCCTCGCGAGCACGAAGTTGCCGCCAGCACCGAAACGATTGAAAAAGGCTACAATCGCGGCACCGAGGAAACATGACGCCAGCTCGCGGGACTGAAGGAGGCTCCATGACCCACGACGATCTTTCGCCGACCCGGTTCGCCGGTGCGTTCCTGGC
>JAUIGA010000110.1 GCA_030430125.1 Chloroflexia bacterium
CGAAGCACGCCCGGCAGGCCGACCCGGATGGCCAGTCGACCAGCGAGCTGGACGGCAACGCGGTATCGATGCAGGACGTCATCCAGGCGATCGGCAGCGTTGGATTCTTCTCCGCCGGTCGGGTCGTCGTCGTCCATAATTTGATCCAGAAGCTGAACAAGACTGGTGGCCGTGGCAAGAACGCGCCGGACTGGTCGGAGCTGTTCGGCGCGGTTCCGGACGCCTCGACCCTGATCCTTGCCGATCCCGCATTGCTCGGGGTTCCGGCTGGCGTTCGCAAGGCGTTGCCCGCCGACGCCGTGACGTTCGCCGGGGATCCGCCGCGCGGACAGGCCCTGGTGGCCTGGGTTCGCAACGGCGCGAGATCGCTCGGCGCGGACATGGACGACGATGTGGCGAGATACCTCGCCGAGCGCCTCTATCCCCAGAGCTGGCAGCGGAAATCCAATAACCCCGCCTTCGACCGCCCGCCCGACCTCGATGTCATGCGCAGTGAGGTCAACAAGCTGGCGACCGCGGCGGACCCGGAGCCAATCACCCGTGACCATGTCGACATGCTGGTGGCGCGAGGTGACGATGACCGCATTTTCGGCTTCATCGACGCGGTCCTGCGTGGCGATATCGCGGGTGCAACCACCGAGCTGGACCGCTTGATTGTGGCCGGTGAGGATCCGCATCGGGTGCTCGCCCAGCTCGGTCAGACCATTGAGCTCACCGCGGTGCTGGCTGTTTCCGACCGTCGGGAGCCGGTCGATGTCGGCAGGGAGATCGGGCTAAGCAACCCCAACCGCATGACGGCGATTGCACGGGGGCTGCGGAACTCCTCACCGGGCCGCTCCCGGCGCGCGTTGCGGGTCCTGACCACGGCCGACCGGATGATGAAGACCGGTGAGCTGCGTGGCGCAATGGATGTGCTCCACTACGTTATCGCCGGTATGGCACCGAAACCGGCCGCCGCGCGTGTCTGATGTGCGAATCGCCGGGAGGAAGCATGGCGGACAAGCTGAAGGATAGCTACGGGCCGGACGTGCCGGCGCGGATCGGCGGAATGATCGCATCGGTTCACCCAGCGTTTCCGGTCGATGCGTTTCTGGAGCGTGTGCTGGATGGATACGAGCCGCTGGAGCTGACGCCTCGCGCCGGGAGGATTGCCGACGAGCTTCATCGCTCCCTGCCCCAGGACTACGAACAGGCGATCGATATCCTGCTGGCGTCGATCGGTTCACCTCTCGATTCCACGGAATCGAATGGAATGGCGCCGTTCCTGTACCTGCCGCACACGATGTTCGTGGCGAGGTATGGCCTGGACCATTTCGAGACGTCGATGCGGGCGCAGTACGAGCTCACGCAGCGCTTCACCGCCGAGTTCAGTATCCGGCCGTTCCTGGAGCATGAGCCTGATCGCACGCTCGCACGTCTGCGTGTTTGGACTGGCGATTCCAATGTGCACGTACGCCGCCTCGTGTCGGAAGGGACGCGGCCGCGGCTGCCGTGGGCGTCGAGACTACGAGCGTTCCAGCGCGACCCCCTGCCAGTTCTGGATCTGCTGGAACTGCTGAAGGACGACCCCGAGGAGTATGTCCGCCGGTCCGTGGCCAACAATCTCAACGACATCGGCAAGGACCATCCAGAGCTTTTGGTGGAGAGGTGCGCGGCGTGGTGGGCAGACGCACCACCGGCGCGGCAGCGACTGATCCGCCACGCGCTGAGATCGTTGGTCAAGGCTGGCGATTCGGGCGCGCTTGTTGTGCTCGGGTATGCGCCCACGTCTGACGTGGATATTCATGACGTTCGAATCGAACCGGCGCGGGTGCACATTGGCGAGCGGGTCGAGATGAGCATTGGAGTCACCTCGGCGGCGAGCACACCACTGCCCTTGCTGATCGATCTGCGCGTGCACTTCGTCAAGGCGAACGGCAGGACCAACGCCAAGGTGTTCAAGATCGGGTCGGTTGATCTCCTTCCGGGCGAGCATGTGTCGTTCCGGAAGGTCATCTCGCTTGCAGAAATGACCACGCGCCGTCACTACCCCGGCGAGCATCGGATCGAGCTGCTCATCAACGGCGAAACACACCCGATCGGCGCATTCGACGTGCTGCCCGTGGCGGATTCGGCATTGCGATGACGCAACGGCAATCACGCAAGATCGCCCTGGCAGGCTGGCCCCATCGTCGGCGGGGTCAGCAACGGGCAGGCTCGCCCCGCCGTGGGCGAGTGGCTTGCCCTCCAGCCAGCGAAGGTCTGCCAGTGATCGGTGACATCCGTTCGCGACCCGACCCCAATCACCATCCCGGGAATCCTTCGACGTCGTTGCTCTGAAACGCCAGCGCGAGCCGCCACAGGGGCGGCACTACGCGCTTGGTTTCATGCGCGGTGGCGCCCCTGTGCGGCATGACTACTCATGACAGGCTCTGGCCCGGGCCTACCGGTTGTCGAGCATCGGAGGTCCGCTCGTCCCCTGCCAGGTGGGCCCGCCCCTCGTGGGCGGGCTCGTCATCCTCAGCCACGTCACGACATGTGACGACGGTGTTCGCGGGGATCCTGACCAGACCCCTGATCGCGCGCCCGGGCACGAGGCCCGGGCCCACCCGATTGCCGCATGCACCCGCAGTTGCATCTGGTTTCGCCGTGCGATGAACACAGTACAGTTGCCCGGGACTACCCGATTGCCACAGGCATCCGGAAAGGTGCGTCTGCCCTGGAAGTGCGGCGAACGCAACGAAGGCGGGGCGTGGTGATCCACGCCCCGCCTTCGTTCGCTTTGCGACTCGATGTTGGCGGCTTACGCCTGGCCCATCGCGTGGTACTTCGCCATCAGCCGGCTCTTGCGCCGGGCGGCGTTGTTCCGGTGGATGACCTTCTTCGACGCGGTGCGGTCGAGCGCGGCGACGGCGCGCTGCACGGCCACATCGGCCACTTCCTGGTCGCCGGCGCGAATCGCGAGCTCGGCCCTCTTGACCAGGGTGCGGGCGGAGGAGCGATAGACGCGGTTGCGCTCGGCGTTGCGGGCGGCGACGCGGATGCGCTTCCGGGCGGATTTGCTGTTTGCCACGTATGGACCTTTCTGGTGCGTGAAAACTGTTTGCCTGGTTCGGTGGCGGCACGGCGTGGGTTGGTCGCGGCCGCCACGATTGGAGACACAGCAAGAACAAGACCCTGCACGGGCCTTCGCGGTATTCTACCCCACAGCAGCGCGCCGGCTCAAGTCAGCGACAGGCCGCGCCACACGTCGGGACGATGGAGACCTCGAGGACTGTATGAGCCAGGCACGCCAGATCGCCGGAACCACCCCGCCACGCGCCGCCACTCTCGATCACGCCGCGCCGGCCGGGACGACACCGGCCAGCCGGCGGTCACTGGCGCGCAGCGCGATTATCGTTGGGCTGGCGTTCGTGCTCTCGCGCATCCTCGGATTGCTGCGCGAGATGGTGCTCGCCGAGCGGTTCGGCACCACCAGCGCGATGGATGCCTACGTCAGCGCCTTTCGCGTCCCGGACCTGCTCTTCCTGGTCGTTGTCGCCGGATCCTTCGGCGCGGCGTTCATTCCCATCTTCGGCGACTATCTCGACCGTGGCGATGACGATCGTGCCTGGCGGCTTGCATCGGCCGTCCTGACCTGGTCCGGGATCGTGATGGCGGCCCTGTCGATCCTCGTCTTCATCCTGGCACGGCCGTTGATGATGATCGTCGCGCCAGGGTTCGACGCCGAAACGACGGACCTTGCGGTCCATCTGATGCGGATCCTGCTGCTCTCGCCGATCTTCCTCGGCACCGGCATCGCCTTCAAGGGGATCCTCGAAGCCCAGCACGAATTCACCCTCCCCGCCTTCGCGCCGCTGGTGTACAACTCAGCGATTATCGTCGGCGCGATCTGGTTTGCGCCGGAGTACGGCATTCAGGCGGTAGCGTGGGCAGTGATCGCCGGTGCGATCGGGCACATGCTGATCCAGCTTCCGGGGGTGATTCGGTCCGGCATACGTTTTCGGCCCACCATTGATCGCCAGGTCGACGGGCTGGCCGAGGTGGCCCGCCTGCTGGGACCGCGCATTGTCGGGCTGGCCGCGTTCCAGGTGAATTTCATCGCGATCAATGCCTTCGCCTCGACGACGTCGGCCGAGCGCGTCTCGGCGCTCAACTATGCCTGGCAGCTGTTGATGCTGCCGCACGGTGTCGTCGCGCTGAGCATCTCGACCGTGATTTTTCCGACCCTCGCGGCCCTTTACAGCAAGGGCGACGAGGCCGGGTTCCGGGCGACGCTGGACCGCACGCTGCGTCCCCTGCTCTTCCTCAGCATTCCGGCGGGGATCGGTCTGTACCTGATTCGCGAGCCGATCGCGAGGTTCATCTACGAGCGCGGTACGTTTGACGAGAACTCGACCGACCTTGTGGCAGTACCGCTGGCGTGGTTCTCGCTGGGGCTCGTCGGCTACGCGCTCACCGAGATTCTCACGCGCGTGTTCTACGCGACCCGAGATACGCGGACGCCGGTGATCACGGGCGTGTTGACGGTGATCGCCAACCTGTTCCTGTGCGCGCTGCTCATCGATTCGCTGGGTCACGCCGGTCTCGCGCTCGCGTTGAGCGTCACCACCGCGGCGGAAGCGGTGATCCTGTGGCTCTTCCTGCGACTGCGAGCCGGTGGCGTGGTGGGCGCCGGGTTCGTGCCGTGGCTGGGTCGTGTCGTGCTGGCGACCGCGGGCATGGCGGCCCTGATCTGGCTGACGATCGGCTACGTGCAGGATGTGCAGCTCAACCGCTCGCTCGGCATCGTGGTGCGAGGCGCGTTCTTCCTCTACGCGCTGGGAATGTACTTGCTGGCGTTCGTTGTGTTCGCGTGGCTGCTGCGTATCCCGGAGCTGGAGGGCATGATCCGGAAGCTCGTCGCGCGCCTCCCCGCCGGCGCTCGCAGGCAGGTGAATCTGCTGCTGCCGTGATTCTAGGCAGGACACCAACACGTAGACCCGGATCTTGATATCCGGGTTTGAGGTCGGTTGCCACGCGCGAACGGTGGAAGCGGCGCGGGTTCACAGTGACAGTGGAATGACTGCCTTCGTGTGCACGGAACTTTCGTTGGTGTGACAGAAGCTACCCGGATATCAAAATCCGGGTCTACCTGTTCGGCCACTCGACCGGCACCGCGCCCAACCCCGCCTCCGCTATACTTGTCTGGGTATCCAGCCGGTCGAGGGCCGGCGTTTCTTCATGCGCTCGATGCCCCCGCATCGCGATCACCAATGGAAATGTCGACCGCCCATGCCTGAGCCGTCCCCGACCGCCCACATTCGCAACTTCTGCATCATCGCCCACATCGACCACGGCAAGTCCACCCTTGCCGACCGGTTGCTGCAGCGCACGGAGACGGTGTCCGAGCGCAAGATGAAGGAGCAGCTGCTCGATTCGATGGATCTCGAGCGCGAGAAGGGCATCACCATCAAGGCCCGCGCCGTGCGCATGGGCTACACCGCGAAGGACGGCCGGCGCTACGAGCTCAACCTGATCGACACGCCCGGGCACGTCGACTTTTCGTACGAGGTATCCCGCTCGCTCGCCGCCTGCGAGGGCGCGCTGCTGGTGGTCGACGCCGCGCAGGGCATCGAGGCGCAGACGATGGCCAACGTCTATCTCGCGCTCGAGCACGACCTCGCCATGATCGCGGTCATCAACAAGATCGACCTGCCCAACGCCGATCCGGAGCGGGTCAGCCGGGAGGTCGGTCAGTTCATCGGGCTGCTCGACGAGGAGATCATCCCCGCCTCCGCCAAGGAAGGCACCGGCGTCGAGGAAATCCTGGAGGCGATCGTCAATTCCGTGCCGCCCCCGGACGACGCGGGCGCCGAGCGACCTCTGCGCGCGCTCATCTTCGATTCCCACTACGACGCCTACAAGGGCGTGATCGCCTACGTCAAGATCGTCGACGGCGCCATCCGCGACGGCGACGAGATTCGCATCATGGGCACGAAGAAGAACGCCGACGCGCTGGAGCTGGGGTTTTTCAACCCCGAGATGCAGGCCACTGACGGTTTGAGCACCGGCGAGGTCGGTTACATCGCGACCGGACTCAAGGCGGTGAAGGATGTCCAGGTCGGCGATACGATCACCCTCGCCGCCAGGCCGGCGACCGATCCGCTCATGGGGTACCGCCCGGCGCAGCCGATGGTGTTCGCTGGACTCTACCCCACCGAGAGCGACGACTTCCCGGTGCTGCGCGACGCGCTTGAGCGGCTGCAGCTCAACGACGCCTCGCTCACCTTTGAGCCGGAGTCGTCGGCGGCGCTCGGGTTCGGCTTCCGCTGCGGGTTCCTCGGTTTGCTCCACATGGAGATCATCCAGGAGCGACTGGAGCGGGAGTACGATCTCGACCTGCTCGCCACCGCGCCGAGCGTGGAGTATCACGTGCGCATGATGCACACTGACGAGACTCGCAAGATCGACAATCCGTCGGACATGCCGCCGGCGGGTGAGATCGAGGCGATCCTGGAGCCGTGGATGCACCTCAGCATCATCGCGCCGTCGCGCTATATCGGCACGATCATGGAGCTGACCACCACCCGCCGCGCGACGTTCGACGAGATGCTCTACCTCGACGAGGACCGCGTGCAGCTGAAGTACGACATCCCGCTGGCGGAGCTGATCGTCGATTTCTACGACCAGCTCAAGAGCCGCACGCAGGGGTACGCGTCGCTCGACTATTCCTACGCCGACATGCGCGAGGGCAGCCTCGTCAAGCTGGACGTCCTGGTCAATGGGCAGGCCGTGGATGCGCTGTCGATCATCACCCACCGGGAAGACGCCTACTACAAGGGTCGCGAGCTGGTGCAGAAGCTGCGATCCCTGATCCCGCGGCAGATGTTCGATGTGCCGATTCAGGCCTCGATCGGCAGCCGCATCATCTCTCGCGAGACGATCAAGGCAATGCGCAAGAACGTGCTCGCGAAGTGCTACGGTGGCGACGTCTCGCGCAAGCGCAAGCTGCTGGAGAAGCAGAAGGAAGGCAAGGCGCGTATGAAGATGGTCGGCAGTGTCGAGATCCCGCAGGATGCGTTCATGGCGGTGCTGAGCATCGGCACCTCGTCGGACAAGCCGCAATGACCGACCGCAGGCCTGATATCACCATCGTTGGGCTCGGGCCTGGCCCAATCGGGCTCCGCACCGTTGCCGCGCAACAAGCATTGGAGGATGCGCGACACATCTACCTCCGCAATCATCCAGGCGCCGACTTCTCGGACTTGCTGGTCCGGCGGAATGTCACGGATGTCGCGACCCTTCGCGATCCATCCGCGCCGGCTGGCCGGCGCTGGCAGGCTTCGGCGCGGGCCGTTGTGGATGGTGCCGGGGATGGTCCGGTAGTCCTCGCTATTCCAGGCCACCCCAGGTTTGGCGAGATGCTGACCGTTGAAACGATGCGGGAGGCCGAAGCCCGCGGCCTTCGCGTGGAATTGCTGGACGGCGTTTCGATGATCGATCTCCTGTGCACAGCACTCGATCTCGATCCCGTGCGCGAACGCGTGCAACTAATGGATGGGCGCAGCATCTCGTTTCTCCAGCTGGAGGAGCCCTTCGATGGGGGGAGCTTCGCCGCCACGCCGCGACTCCCCATGATCATCACGCATGTGTACGACAACGCAATCATGCTGCCGCTGGCCGAGCAACTGTTGCGGATTCTGCCTCGCGAGCACGTGTTGACACTTGTCAGTGAAGCCGGGCTGCCGGGTGAATCCCGCGAGCAACTTGCATTGGCGGAACTTGCCAGCCACCCAGGCGGACCCATGCTCGCGATCTTCGTCCCTCCCCTGCCCTCTCTCGACGCGGGGCGCGATTCGCGGACTCTGCAACAGATCGTCGCGCGATTGCGGGCGCCGGACGGGTGCCCGTGGGACCGCAAGCAGACCAACGCAACCCTGCGCGACGCGCTGGTGGACGAGGTCTATGAGGCGGTCGACGCGATCGACGCCGGCGACATGGACAACCTCGCCGAGGAGCTCGGCGACCTGTTCCTGCTGATCGCGATGCACGCCCAGATCGCGGAGGAGGCCGGAGCCTTTACGCTGGAGGATGTCTACGAGGGCATCAGCACCAAGATCGTCCGGCGCCACCCACACGTGTTCGGCGACGATGCGGCAGCTCACGCCGAGGAGGTTGTCGGGTTGTGGCAGCGGATCAAGGCCGAGGAACGGTCCAACGGGAAAGTCTCGACAAAGGCGGTTGATGGGCAGCCGCGCTCGATGCCGGCGCTGGAGCGCGCTGGGCGGGTGTTGAGGAAGATGCCACTGTATACCGACGATCTGGATCGGGACGACCCGGGGGATCGGTTGCTGGCAGAGATCGCGGGTATCATTGACGCTGGCGAAGACCCGGACGCCATCCTTCGCGCCGCCCTCGAGCGGCATGTGAAGTCGGCGGAGCCGCCGAATCCGTAGAGGCGGGCCTGCCCGTGCCGCCCTTTGGCAGGTGCAGGGTAAACGCTGCCGCCGAGTGGGGTGTCCGCCCGGCGGACGCGAAGCGGCGGCCACTCTGCCTGTGTACGGGCCGGGCTCGTCCCTGCCCTGAAGACGCCGCCTTTATAGCGGCTGGGGGACAAGCCCCTCCCGTACACGTCGATCCCGAGCCCACACGTATCTCGATTCCACGGAACAACAGGGAGACCTCATGCACGGCCTCGATGTCCAACCAGAAACGATCGATCGCGTCACCTGCGGCACGCTCCGTCTTGAACAGGCCGGCGAGCGCGTCACACTGCAGGGATGGGTCAATCGTCGACGCGACCTCGGCGGTCTGATCTTCATCGATCTCCGCGACCGGTACGGCATCACGCAGGTCGTCTTCAACCCCGAGGTGGCTGGCGAGGCGCACGAACAGGCCGGTGACCTGCGCAACGAATATGTCCTCCGCATCGAGGGTGTCGTGCGGGAGCGTCCGGAGGGCACCGTCAACCCGAAGATGGCCACCGGCGAGATCGAGGTCGAGGGGCACGGGGTCACGATCCTCAACGTATCGAAGACGCCGCCCTTCTACATCAACGAGGAGGTCGACGTCGACGAGTCGCTGCGCCTCAAATATCGCTATCTCGACCTGCGGCGGCGGCGGATGACGGACAACATGATTCAGCGGCATCGCGTGGTCAAGCATATGCGCGACTACCTCGATCGGCGGGGGTTCCTCGAGATCGAGACGCCGATGCTGATCAAGAGTACCCCGGAGGGCGCGCGCGACTACCTGGTGCCGAGCAGCCAGTTCCCGGGCACGTTCTACGCGCTGCCCCAGTCACCGCAACAGCTGAAGCAACTCCTGATGGTCTCCGGGTTCGATCGCTACTTCCAG